>DATEKC010000221.1:0-13735 GCA_035277665.1 Terriglobia bacterium | reverse complement strand
GTCAAGACGCAGGAGGCTTCCCGCAAGAAGTCTTCTTCAGACCAGTGTTCTGCGATACGCAGCCAGGCTCTTGAATGGATCTGGAACTATTTTCAGGACGTTGCAGCCCCGCACGTTCTGGACTGTGGCGCCGTTTCGTCCGCTACGGTCAATCTTCTGATAAAGCGGCAGTCCAAAGTCTACGTTGCCGACCTGATTGCTCCTCTGCAGAGTGAAAACCCTGCTTATTGGCGACAGGAGGGTAAGCAGATGCTGTTCTGCCTGGACGAGCTGCTCAAGCGGCTACCGCGTGTTCCTCCGGGTTCTCTCAGTTTAATCTGCTGTTGGCACCTGCTCGATCTTGTCCCGCGAGACCATGTTCCGGACCTGGTCCGATTTTTGCTATCGCTTCTTGGACCGGGAGGGATCTTCTTTTGCTTTCTCCGCGAAGCTAACCTTACTCAGGGCAAAGACGGCCGATGGTGGCTGGAGACTCTTTGCACACTCGGCGCAGAGGGTGAAGGAGCCGGCGCATTTCCTTACGCACCTGTATCCAACCGGGAGATCGAAAAGCTGACCGCAGGCTACAGCCTCAAGACGTTCCTCACGCGGTCACATAGACGGGAAGTGGTTGTACTGAAATCCGAGGAAGAGGGTTAAATGAAGTCATTAAAGTTTATCATCTGCTGGAGCATGGTATTGCTGGCCTGTGGTGTTGTGCCTTTGCTGGGGCAGGACCTGGTGACGAAGGCCTTGAACAGCTTCCCGGCGGACACTATCCGCTTTGAATTCTCAAGCCCCGCAACGCTGCGGAAGCTTCCTAATTACGCCAGTCTGCGTGAGCATTATACGGGGCCCCGGCTCAAAACCCTTGTGGCATCGATGGCTGAATTGGGAGTGGCGGAAACTGATGTTGACCAGCTGGTTTTGGGCTGGAATGTTTCCGATTCCGGTTCCGATCTGAACCTGTACGGGTTTGCGGGAGGACAATTTCATTCCAGTGCCCTTGAGGCGCGCGCAGCTGCCCAAAATCTTCCCCCGCAACAAATCGGTGGGAAAACCGGCTATTGCCTGGGTGCAGGGCTGGATAGCGAATGTGTCGTGGTCCTCAGTTCGACTGAAGGCATCTTTGGCAACCTTGCCACGCTCAGCCAGATTATGCAGACGCTGAATGTCGGCGGGACTTCCATCGGATCCAATACCGAATTTGCCAACGTCGTGAAGGGGGAACAGGGCAACGCGCCGATCTGGGGGGTTGCCACCGCTTCAGCAGTCTCTTCCTGGTTTAAGGGCTGGATGCCCAGGCAAAGCGCCGTGGAACTGGATTGGTCAAAAGTATTTCAGGGTGTGAATGCACTCGGATATGAGGTACAGACAGGCAGTAATGTGCAATTGAACCTCGAAATGTATTGTAAAACAGGCGAAGACGCGGCAAGTCTCAGGCAGGTGCTGGAGGGATTGAAACTGGCTCAACAGATCGCCTGGCAAAACCAATACCCCAACCGACCCAACCCCTTCCAAAGCATGGACCTTTCACAGAACGGGAACCAGATTGGGGTCAATCTTGTGGCCAATTACAGCGACATCGGCGGAGGATAATGGTTCCGCCTTTCCATGACGAACCGGGGTTGGCTCCATCCTTCATGTCTTCTTAGACCAGGCCGGAGACGGTAAGTGAACTGAGGATCCGAATGCTGCATCCCGTCATGGGAGGCACGTTCACATTACTCCCCCGCCTGATAAACAGTTCATACCCCACAAAAGCCGCGGCGCTTGCGGGAACCGCTACGGTCAGAGCAGTTGAACTCGCAACGGCCAGCTTGGCGAATGTCAGGCCTCCAACGCCCACCGCGCCGGTCAGGAAGCTTCTCCACGAACCTTTCCTGCGCCCTTGCAAGTGTCCTTCTGCGTCAAGGCTTCCCATCAGGTCCTTGTTCTTGTCCAAGTGGGTGATAATTGCCGAAACGGGAACCTGATGGCCGTCAGGCAATGTGACATGGTCAAACCGGAAGGCGATCTCTCCATTGTGCCTCGTCCAGCCGGGACGCCGGATTGAAGTGATATGGCCGTCAAAGAGGGTCCCCTGGGGCAGAGCCATCCGACCGTTGATGTAGACCGGTTCTGTCATCTCCGCTGAGACCGGGTCATTAATGTGGCTGACCAGGGTGTGCATTCCAGAGATGAGCCGTGCTTTCACCAAAGTCTCTGCAGGTATGGTCAACGCAGGGGAAGCTGTTGGACTCATATCCGGGCGGTGAAGGACTCCGTCCCGATGGGCCATGACACCACTTCCGGCTGCCGAGCAGAGAGTCGTTGCCAGAAAGAGTATCCCTAAAACGGCGATCGGTCGTCTCATTGACTTCCTCCCTATGGCTACGGAGATAATCGAGCATCGAGCGTGCTGTACTTCGGCTGGTCGATTTCTATGCTGCAAGATTTGGGGTTCCTCTTATTGAGCTGAGCCAATATATAGGGAGCCTCCATTTTAGAACAAGTCACCGCCTAAGGTTGTAAAAAGACTGTCAAGAAATGAGTAAGCACTCGGGCGCAATTCAGATAGTGAGCCTTACTTTAGAGCGCTGATTCAAACCCCTGGGTTTGGACTCACCCATTCTACCCCAGTTTTGTCACTTTGTCGGCTTGAGGTCCTTTTTGCCCCTGAACAATCTCAAACTCGACGGAATCCCCTTCCTGGAGTGACTTGAACCCATCGCCCTCTATGGCTGAATAATGTACAAATACATCGGCGCCTTCGTCCTGCCCGATGAAGCCGTATCCTTTACTGTTATTAAACCATTTCACTTTCCCTTGAAGTCGTGCCACTTCGATCCCTCCTTAGTCGCTGAGCGTTGGTGCTCGATAGCCACCGCACAACGTCCAAAAAGAAAAAGGCCGGGAACCACCGGCGATCCCCGGCCCTGACGTTAAGCACAATTGCCCGCTACGAACACCGCCCACACTCCTTGGCGACTAAGTATATATTTAGCAATCCGCTTGTCAAGAGAATATTGACACTTGAGTGAGTTACTCAAATCGTACAAGCGCCAATGGTTAGCCCTTCTGTGGTCTCACCGTGATCGCTCCCACAACAAACCCACCAGTGTCTTCCCATCCAGGATCTTCTTCTCTCGCAGGAGCCTGCCAAGCTGCTGTTTCGAAAATTCTCTTACCTCAATCCGTTCATCATCCTCGGGATTTGCTTCGGAAAGCTTCAAGTTTCGCGCTTCCACCAGATGCATCTCTTCCGTCAAAATGCCAGGGCTGGGATAAAAAGAGAATAGGCGCTTCAAGGCGCCTGCTCTGTAACCTGTTTCTTCCTGCAACTCGCGGCGGGCCGCATGAATGACGCTCTCTCCCGGCTCCATGGACCCGGCAACGAGTTCCCACAGGTATTTCCCGGCAGGGTATCGGAACTGCCGAACGAGAATGATGCGCCCATTTGTAAGCCGCGGTATAACAACGACCGAACCGTGGTGTTCCACGACTTCACGCGTTGCTTCGACCCCGCCCGGCTCGATCACGCGGTCAAGTTTGACGCGAATCACCCGTCCGTTGTACACAGCCTTGCTTTTGAGGACGCGAACCTTGGATCTCATGGGGCAAACAGTATCCTCCTCGATCTCCGGCAGCAATATTCCTGCGGCGCTTGCTTAAATTCAGACAACGCTCCTGAACAAATGCTCCTGGCCGATCATGTTGAAAGGACGAACTTCTCGATGATCGATTTGGAGGTCTTTGTGTCCTTGGACGCCTTCAAAGCGTCCCGGTCCTGTTCCAGCAAAGATTTGAGCTTAACATAGTTCTGAAGTTTGCTTTTGATCGCGGCGAGCTGTTCCTGGGTGGCCCCGGGATCTTTCATGGAGTTGTTCAGGCAGTCGATCAGGCTGTTGGCAATTCCCAGAGTGAGCGTAATTCGGGTGAGGCAACTCTGTTCGTGATAGTCCCTTTGAAAATCTGAAAGGCTTTCTTTCTTGACAGCGCCAACCAGGTCAGACAGGCTTTGGACGTAACTCTTGATCATTCCCTCGTCGTCGTTGCAGGTTTGAGCTCGGAGTGATTGAAGGATGGGAAGACCGAACAACAAAGGCGCTGCAAGAATGACCGTCAGGATTCGGCGTTTCATGGCCGCTCCTTTCAAATACGGGCTTGCATAGCGTTGAGATCCGGCCCTCTTCTAGAGGTTCGGAGGCTTTTTACCGGCACATCGTATCACGAATCGGACCCGTGGGAAGGGAATTCCATGCAGGGGCTGCAGACCGCCACCGAACGAAGGCCGGGGCATATCAAGACTCCCCGCAGGCTGCTATACTGATTCTCGTGTCGGACTCATCCTTTTGGGAGTCAACGAAAAACTGGAAGGTAAGGAATGAAGATTTCCGCACTCATTGTGGATGATGAGCAGGCTGCAAGAGATGAACTGACATACCTGCTGAAGCAGATTCCGGATGTCGAGATCATCGGGCTGGGAAAGAACGGCCTGGAGGCGGTGAGCCTGATCCGGGAATTGGACCCCGACCTTGTGTTTCTGGACGTCCAGATACCCGGCCAGGACGGCTTCGGAGTCATCAAGAAACTGCTCGATCGAAACGCCCGTCTGCCCTACTTTATTTTTGTCACTGCCTATGACCATTATGCCGTGCGTGCCTTTGAGGTGAATGCCGTTGACTATCTGCTGAAGCCTATTGAGCGAACCCGGCTGGATAAAGCCCTGCAACGGGTGAGTGGGATGCTGGAAGCGTCTGAAGCAGCTTCCCAGAAGCTTGACCGGCTGGTGCACATGATTGAAGAGCGCCCTGCTGCCCAGTCCACCAAACTTGTGGTCAAGAGCGGAAACCGCATGGTCCTGGTGGATTCTTCAGACATTATCTATGCGACCATTGATGATGGCGTGATCAGGATTGTGACCAAGGACCTTGATGGACAGTCGAATTATCGCACCGTGGAAGAGCTGCAAAACAATCTGGACCCCAACATTTTCTGGCGCGCCCATCGGTCCTACCTGGTCAACATCAACCGGATCAAAGAAGTTGTTCCCTGGTTCAAGAGCTCCTATCAATTGAAGATGCAGGACCGACAGGGAACAGAAATTCCGGTGAGTCGGGCCCAGACCCGGAGGCTTCGGGAACTGCTGAACCTCTGAGAATTTCTGCCGGCGGATCGACTCTTCAGCAACTCGATCGCTTGCGGCATGTTCCACCATCAGGGAGGGTGCGCGCAGCTTCGCTTTGAAATGCGGAAGTAGTCTTGCAGGGCCTGCACAAGGCCCGGAACCGTTGAATCCGCGGCTTCCACAGAAACCTTCAAGCCATGTTTCCGAATGGTCTCGGAGGTTACGGGGCCAATCGACGCAATGGTCATTCTCTCCAGGACCTCGCGGAGCTTTTCGCTTTTCATCAGCTTCACAAAGTTGTTTACGGTGGACGAGCTGGTAAACGTGATTGCCTCCGGCGCGGGCGTCAGCAACTTCTCAAGCTCTTCCGGGGCAATCCGGGGCTGCACAGTTTCATAGGCTTCCACCACTTCGACTCGCGCGCCTCGTTCTTCAAGTGTGCGGGGCAGGATGTCCCGCGCAACCTTCGCGCGTGGAATCAGGAAGCCCTTCCCGCGGACATCAATCTCTTTAAAATATTCAATCAGTCCTTCAGCCCGGTATTCGCCTGGCTGGAAATCGACGCGAATGCCGGTGGCCGCAAGTTCAGCCGCGGTGCCGGGGCCGATGGCGCCGATCTCGAGTCCTTTCAGGCCGCGCACGTCGCGGCCGCACGCAGGCAGGCGACCCAGAAATTTCCTGACGCCATTGGCTGAGGTGAACACCAGATAATCAAATTCTTCCAGTTGGCCGATGGCCCGGTCCATGGGCTGCCACGACTGCGGATCGCGGATCTCAATAGCCGGGACCTCGACAGCCTCGGCGCCCAGTTCCTCGAGGGCCTCTCTCAGTGCGCCGGATTGCTCTCGTGTCCGGGTGATCACAATACGTTTTCCGAAAAGCGGCAGGCGCTCGAACCAGCTCAAATCGTCGTGCAGATTGACAACGTCTCCCACTACGATGACAGCGGGAGCTTCAATCACTTCTGCCCTTGCCGCGATATCAGCCAGAGTTCCCGTCACGGTTTGCTGCCTCGGGCGGGTCCCCCACCGAATGACGGCCACAGGAGTTTCTGCGCTGCGGCCTCCCCTGATGAGGGCGGCGCTGATTTCCGCCAGGTTACGGACGCCCATGAAAAGGACCAGGGTATCTGCCGACGTAGAAAGCTTTGCCCAGTCAGCCCCCGTTGATGACTTGGATGGATCTTCGTGGCCGGTCAGGAAGGCGACGCTCGATGACAATTCCCGATGGGTCAAAGGAATTCCAGCATAAGCCGCCACGGCGTACCCTGAAGAAATTCCCGGTACGACTTCAAACGGAATGCCAGCCCTGGCCAGCGCCTGGGCTTCTTCCCCTCCGCGCCCGAAGATAAAAGGGTCTCCGCCTTTCAGCCGGACCACAACTTTTCCCTCCGCGGCCTTGCGGATGAGCAGTTCATTAATCTCTTTCTGCAGAAGCGTCTTTTCACCCGGCCGCTTGCCCACGCAGATCCTCTCACAGCCGGAAGGCGCATAGCGCAGCAGGTCTTCATTGGCAAGGAAGTCGTAGATGACGGCGTCAGCGCGTTCAAGGGCGGCTTTGCCCTTGAGTGTCAGGAGGCCGATATCGCCCGGCCCCGCGCCGACAAGATAAACTTTTCCGCTCATATCAACCCGTCACGTAGCGCGCGGCTTCACCCCGGCACTTTCCTTCTGTCATCCTGAGCATAGCGAAGGATCCCTGCATTCCTTTTGACCAAATACCGGGATGCTTCGCTTCGCTCAGCATGACGGGCCAGAGTTCTTTCAGCAACCTTCTAAAGATCGATGCAGACGATAAAATCATCGCAAAACCCACTCGATATCAATTCTCCGGCTCGTTGAGCAGTTCACTTGCACCCTGGCGCATGAGATCCTCCGCCACCTGTTTTCCCAGATGCTCTGGATTCTCAGGCTTCCCGGCGCCATATGCCCGGAGCAGCCGCGTGCCATCAGGGCCGGCTACAACGCCTGTCAGGCGCAAATTCCCTAACTCGTGTTTTGCATAGGCCGCGATAGGAAGCTGGCACCCGCCGCCCAGCGCTTTGAGCATGGCCCTTTCCGCGCGGACAGCCTGATGAGTGGGCGGATGATCAAGGTGCGCAACCGCCTCGCCCACGGCAATGTTCTGCAATTTAATTTCAACGGCAAGGGCGCCCTGGCCGACCGCGGGGCAGATTTCAGATTCGCTGAACCAGCTCGTGATCTGCGAAGCAAATCCCAGGCGCTTCAACCCCGCGCCGGCAAGCACCAGCGCTTCACAGTCACCTCGTTCAAGCTTTCGCAGGCGCGTATCCACGTTGCCTCGCATGGGAACAACTTTGAGATCGGGACGCAATGCCAGCAGTTGAGACTGCCGCCGCGGGCTGCTGGTTCCAATCCGCGCCCCGGCCGGAAGCGCCTGCAACGGAATGCTCCCCTTTGAAACCAGAGCGTCGTGCGGGTCCTCGCGCTCCGGCACCGCGGCCACGCCGAGACCTTCGGGCAAGCCGGTCGGAAGGTCTTTCATGCTGTGTACGGCAAGGTCCACCTGCCCGGCCAGGAGAGCCTCTTCAATTTCCTTGATGAACAGCCCCTTGGTTCCAGACGCGGGGAGCGCGGCATTCTGGAGCTTGTCGCCGCTGGTCTTGATGATCCTGATGGTGATTTCATGGCCGGCAGGCTCCAGGCGGTCCTTGATCCAGTTTGCCTGCCACAAAGCCAGCGCGCTGCCGCGTGATCCGATCGTAATCTTCATGAGGATGGCAATCAGTTCAAAATGGCCGGTGGGAATCCCGGAACCCATCCTGAACATTGCAAAACTTTGGACGAATTTAAACCGCCCCGTCGATGCTAAAGGTCATTCGGCCACACCGAACATCTTGCGGACCATGGATACCAGCGAACTCTGCTCCGGGCGGCCGACACCGCTCTTGAGCTCGGTGATCGGGCCGTGAAGGATTTTATTCAGGATGCCGTGCGTGAGAGCGTCAACGGCCTCGCGCTGCTGCGGCGTCAGCTCGCTCAGCCGGCCGCGATAGCGCTCAAGCTCATTCTCCCGGATGGTTTCGAGCCTCTGCTCGAGCGCCACAATCGTCGGCACAATCTCCCGTGAAGCGAGGCGGTGCATAGCCTTCTGCACTTCCTGCTGGATAATTTCTTCCGCCCAGACGGCTTCGCGCTCGCGCTGTTTCTTGTTGGCTTCCACCACCTGTCCCAGATCGTCAATATCATAAAGGAAGGCATTATCCAGTTCATTAACAGCAGGATCAATGTTGCGCGGCACGGAAATATCCACAAAAAACATCGGCCGGTTTTTCCGCGCTGCCAGCCACTGTTCCGCATGGTGGCGGTGAATCACATAGTGCGGGGCGGCCGTCGAGCAGATCACGATGTCGGCTTTCTCCACGTGGTCGAGCATCTGCTCAAAGCGGATGGCCGTGCCGTGAAAGGCTTTGGCCAGTTCCACCGCGCGGTCATAGGTGCGGCTCGCCACCAGAATCGCGCTCGCGCCGCTGCGGATCAGGTTCCGGGCGGCGAGCTCGCTCATTTTCCCCGCGCCGAGCACCAGAATGGTCTTGCCCGCCAGGTCGCCGAAAATCTTGCGGGCCAGCTCGACGGCCGCATACGAAACGGAAACCGCGGAGGCGCCAATGTCTGTGTTTCGCCGGACTTTCCGGGCCACCGACAGCGCCTGCAGACTGATTTCGTTCAGCATCCCGTTCAGGGCGCCGACTTCCCGTGCTGCGTTGTAAGCCTGTTTCAACTGGCCGAGGATCTGCGGCTCGCCGACAATCATCGAGTCCAGGCTGGACGCCACCCGAAAGAGGTGCTCGATCGCTCCCTGCTGGCGATGGTAGTAGAAGTGGCTTTCATAATCCGCCAGGTTGCACTGGTGGTGATCTGCCAGGAATTTTCGGATCAGCGGTTCCGGCGCAATATGGTCGCGGGCGTTGGCGACGACTTCCACGCGGTTGCAGGTGGAGAGGATCAAGCCCTCCTGAATGCCGTCACGGTTGAGCAGGTCGGAAACGGCTTCCCGCAGCCGTGATTCCGGAATGCTCATCCGTTCCCGGACCTCCACGGGGGCGGTCCGATGGTTGATTCCCATGAGAGCGAGGTTCATCTTCTTTTCACGCCACTACACTCAATATTCTCTGCCACTCCACCCCGGACGTATGTGAGCTACATCACATCAGGGGACCCTGCCCAGCCGGGGGATGTACCCATGCCAGCCGCTCACAAAGCTGATGCCTACAAATGTCACCATGATCGCGGCAAATCCCACGATGGCCACGTAGGCTGAGAGCCGTCCCGGCCACGTGCCGCTCAAGCGCGCAGAGAACAGGAAAAGGTAAATGAGCCAGGTGATCAGCGCCGCAAGAATTTTCGGGTCCAGTTCCCACGCGCCGTGCCAGGTTTGCGCCGCCCAAAAAAATCCCGTGAGGATTCCCAGCGTCAGAAACGGCAGTCCGAACCTGAGCGACCGGGAGTAGAGCTGGTCACAGACTTCCAGCGATGGCAGGCGGTAATAAGTCTGCTGCGGGTTCCTGGACTTCAACTGCCTCTCCTGGATCAGGTACATGACCGCCGCAACAAAGGTGAGGAAAAAGCCCACGTACCCCAGCATGATGCAACTGATATGGACCATCAGCCAGCCGCTGCGGAAGGCCACCGACTGGAAAGACGGACCCGGGCGAAGCGCCGAAAAAAGCGTCAGGACAAAAACCAGCGGCAGCATGAAGAGGCCCAGAACGTTGATCCGGTAACGCAAATACGCCAGGAAAAATGCCAGCGTCACCAGAAACGCGAAAAACGAAAGCGCGCTCTGGACGTCAATCACCGGGAGCCGCTCGAGATGCACCGCCCGCACAATCAGGGAGGCGGCGTGAAATCCCAGGCCGAGGCCCAGAGCAGCCAGCGCCGAGGTTGGCAACGACGGGCGATGCCTCATCACCGATGGGACCGTCAGGACGATGCCCACAAAATAGAGGATTAAGGCCAGCCATAGCAAAATGGAGTACATAGGCTCCTCTGCAACTCTCTAAATCTCCTTATTATAGCACCTGCAAGCTGTGGTCTTGATGCTGCCGCCTTCCGGAAACGGCGTTCCTGTAGATGCTACAATGTTACTTCCGGAAGTTTGCTCGGAACGCTGGCGGGCGCAGAACATTTCCTTAACAGATTGCAGTTTGTCAACCTGCAGTGAGGACAAAGGCTTATGGCACATCCGCAGGCCGGGCGGCTGGCTGATCCTTCGGCGCTGGTGAATGTCCCCCGGCTGATTACCGCCTACTACACCGGGCGTCCCGATCCTACTGACGCCGCGCAGAAGGTGGCCTTTGGAACCTCCGGGCACCGCGGCTCGTCGCTCTCGAACTCTTTCAATGAAGGCCACATCCTTGCCATCAGCCAGGCCATCTGCGACTATCGGCGTGAGCAGGGGATCGCCGGCCCGCTCTTCCTGGCCAGAGATACACACGCTCTCTCGGAGCCTGCGTATGCCACGGCGCTGGAAGTTCTGGCAGCCAACAAAGTTGATGTGATGATTGACCGCGACGATGGCTACACGCCCACGCCGGTGCTGTCGCACGCCATCCTCACCCATAACCGCCAGCCGAAAGCGCAGCGGGCCGACGGAATTGTGATTACGCCTTCCCATAATCCTCCCGAAGACGGGGGCTTCAAATACAACCCTCCGGAAGGCGGCCCCGCCGATACCACCATCACAAGCTGGATTGCGGAACGCGCAAACGCTTTGCTGGAAGGCGGGCTTGGAAACGTCCGCAGGGTGACACTGGCGAAGGCGCTGAAGTCTCCTGCCACCCACAAGCACGATTATGCGACAACTTACATCGACGGGCTGAATGCTGTGGTTGACCTGGAAGCCGTTCGCGGTGCGGGCGTGAAAATCGGCGTCGATCCGCTGGGCGGGGCCGGCGTGGCCTACTGGGACCGCATCAGCGAACGCTATGGGCTCGACATGACCGTGGTCAACAAACTGGTTGACCCCACCTTCCGCTTTATGACCCTCGACTGGGACGGGCAGATTCGCATGGACTGTTCTTCGCCCTACGCCATGGCGGCGCTGATCTCGTTGAAAGACCGCTTTGACGTGGCCTTTGCCTGCGACACTGACCACGACCGGCACGGCATCGTGACGCGCAGCGCGGGGCTGATGAACCCCAACCACTACCTGGCCGTGGCGATTTCCTACCTGTTCCGGAACCGCCCGGAATGGCAGCCGCGGGCCAGCGTGGGCAAGACGCTGGTGAGCAGCAGCATGATCGATCGCGTGGCGGCCAGACTGGGCCGCAGGCTGGTCGAGGTCCCCGTCGGATTCAAATGGTTTGTGGAAGGGCTGCTCGACGGCTCTCTCGGATTCGGCGGCGAGGAGAGCGCCGGCGCCTCCTTCCTGCGGCGCGACGGCGTCGCGTGGACCACCGATAAGGACGGCATCATCATGGGCCTGCTGGCGGCTGAAATGACCGCCGTGACGGGCCGTGATCCCGGCGAGCTTTATGCGGAATTGACCAACGAGTTCGGCGCGCCGGCTTATGAGCGCATCGATGTTCCCGCCACGGCAGAGCAGAAGGCGGTTCTGAAAGGGTTGTCTCCCGGGCAAGTGAAAACCTCGGATCTGGCAGGCGAAAAGATCGAAGCGATGCTTACCACCGCTCCCGGCAACGGCCAGCCCGTCGGCGGACTGAAAGTGACCACGGCCAATGGCTGGTTCGCCGCACGGCCCTCCGGGACCGAGGACGTCTACAAGGTCTATGCCGAAAGCTTTCTTGGAGAAGATCATCTGCACAAGATCCAGGAAGAAGCCAAGGCGATTATCGCCGGCGTCTTTGCCGGGGCGGGAGCAAAAAGCCGGTAGCGCCGTCATTTTCCCTGGGGGGGCGCGACATGCTGCCTGCCGCCTGCCGTATTCCACCCGCAGACTAGCCCTTTAGGGGAGAAAAGTGAGGCTGCAATGTAGCCGGCTGGGGATTTTTGACCTCACCTGTTTTCAACAACATGGCCGGGTTCGTTTTCGGGTTCGTTTTTTGGCGACTTCGAATCTAAAGGACTTCCCGGGTTCGTTTTCGGGTTCGTTTTTTCCGCAGGTGCGATTCTAAAGGACTTCTCGGGTTCGTTTTCGGGTTCGTTTCGGCTAACATATGTAGCCTTTGCCTTTGTTTTCAACAACCTCTCGGCTTCGTTTCTGTAAATTAACATCTTTATTTTTTGTCCCATTCGTCCCAAAAGCCACAAAACTAGCCTTTTGAGCGGCCCTGCGCCGTTCCTCCTGGTTCCACCCGAGGGCCGCGCGGACCAGGATTGCATGAAGGCTATCACACTAGGCCAGAAATGTCAAGCAAAATCGCGCGGATGATCGCTTCAGGGGCTGAAAGCCCCACTGGTGGAGGGCCTGTAGATTTCGGAGCTGAAGCTCCGACCCCCTGGGGAGAAAATCAAGGACCTTCGCAGACGTCAGAGCTGAAGCCCCGACCGGCTAAAGAAGAATCGTGCACGGCGCCTGACAAGAGCGGGGCGGCGGACCAGTTCTGATCTGGTGAGGGGTAAGGCATGAGAGTTAAGGTTCGGTCCTCATGGGAGAGGCTCCCTTGGTTTTTAGGGGGTCGGACCTTCAGGTCCGACAGAAAACAGCACACCCACTGCGCGGGCTTCAGCCCCTGAAGAGTACTAGCGCCAACGGCGCGCGGAGGGCTGGAGAAGTCACGGGCGGGACGCCCGTGCCACACATGCCAGCTACGGCGATGTGCAGTGGGGCTTACTTTGCCCCGGTTACGGTGACTTCGATGACATAGTGGCGGTTGGAGGAGATGTCATCCAGCGAGCCGACGAATGCCGGTTTCCCGATTGTAGCGGATGTCGTGTCGACAAGTCTCAGTTCGTTGAATATCGGGGGATGTTCGAGCGCCGATTGCGGCTCTTTGGCCGCCAGACTGTTCATTTCCATCTGTGTATGCACGAGCAGATTTTCGCCGTTACCGTCGATGGTTGTGTCGATGTTCATGCCCACGTTCCAGTATTGAACGCTGCTGACCCCGCCCCCCACACCGGTGGCAGTAGTGTACGGAACTCTGTTCCCGATTCTGAGGCTCATATTCTTGCCGGGCTGGGCCATCAGCGTGTATGAACGGGAATTGATGGTATTACCGTTTTCGACCTCACTCACCTTGTAGTTCACCCGATAGATAGTGACGTTCTGGCTCGCATTCTCTTTTGTTTCCTGTCCACTCTGTGACTGTTTCCCCAGCTGCGGCGCAGCAGCGGTCGGCGTTCCCAGAAAGGTCAAAGCCAGGGCCGAGGTCATGATCAACACGTTCCACGTTGCTTTTCTCATGGCATTCTCCAATCTGTATGCAATTCACCTAGCTGCACGAGCTAATTGATTTTTTTCCCGGCCGGGTCCAGAGTCAGAGGCTTGATTTCCAGTGGAGGGATCTCCAATGGCTTGATCTGCACAGGTGGAACCGTGAATTCTGCCTTCAGAATCGGCTCAGCCAGTACCTGCGGCGGTGTTTCCTGGACGTAGCGGACCAGCGCTTTCTCTTCCGCGGTCAGCGGCGCCGGGGTAGGGAACTGCGACGGCCAGTGATGTGCCTCAACCCGTCGCGATGGTTTCCTTTCGCGGCGTGCAATCCGTATCGGTTCAACGACA
>DATEKC010000220.1:0-5871 GCA_035277665.1 Terriglobia bacterium | reverse complement strand
AAATCCCGGTCCAAACCCGGTCCCAGCACCGCTCCAGGCTCATCACTGCCGAATTCTAGCCCGGGCTGGATGCCGTACAACATCTCCCCAGGAAGGTGCGCCAGTGTTTCTACTTGACATCCCCTTTTATAGAACCCGCGGTTCAGGTCCCTGGAGCACGCTGTGTCAACTAAGAGCTGGCGACGGCTGAAGCTCGCTCTGAGCCTTGTCGGCGCGATTGCGTTCGTCGCCGCTTTTTACGAATATGGCCTAGCGCTCAATCGTGGTGCCGTCCCGCGCTGGGTGGACGAGCTGGTTGATTACGCTTGGGGCTTGATCATCATCATAGGCATAGTCGTGCTGGCGCCGCGGGACGAGAAGCGGCGGGTAGGGGATTTGCCGCGAGGGCGCTTCTCCTTGGGACCGAAGGAAAAGCTCCTGTTTAAGGGCAAATTCATGTCCGGCGCTCTCTACAAGACTGCCGAGAAATTTAACCCACGCCCGACCTTGCGTCAGTGGCTTTCGGAGGGAGGCATTTATGTCAGGGGCCTGCTGAAGGTCAACCTGACAACAGAGCGCCTTGTGTTCGGCAGGGTCGCACGCCCTAACTATCGAGTAGTTCCTTTGACTGATATCGAGCGCTGGTCTGAAATTGAGGGAAAATGGCCTCACCGTCACGAGGTCTACATTGAATACCGATATGCTGGACGGACCGAGGGCATCCTCGTTTGGACCAAATCAACCGATGGCCAGCGCTTCAAAGAAGCGCTGGCAAGGATCATTCCCTTGGGCGGCGCTTCAAGGAAGGGAGCGGCGACGTGACCAATTCGGTGCTGACGCAGGGTCGAAAATTCAGAATCTCTCAGGCGGGAGCGCCCGCAGGTGCGATTTTGTAGGGGAGCCCTCCGGGCTCCCGTTGGACTTTCGCGAATCAAAAACGGGAGCGGACCTTCTTCCTGTGAAAGGGCACGACTTTCAGTCGTGCCGAACGAACGTGCCATCTTCGCGGGCTCCAGCCCCTGAGGCAGGCCGTTCCAACAAAAACCTCAGCGGCTAAAGCCGGCATTTGTCCGCGGCGTTTTTCGGCACGAGTAAACTCGTGCCCTTTCTCCCTTCAGCCCGGCACTTTTCAATCGCTCAATCGCCAATTTCCAAACGACCACTCACGCGCATGGAATCTCAAATTCCAGATTCAAGATCCCAGATGCGCCCTCCTGAAGATCGTTGCTGCACGAACCCAATGGCGGCGTTTGGCCGGCCGAGCCCGCCGGCACAAAAAGCGGCGGACCTCAAATCCGAAGGTCAACGCGAATCTCTTTAGAAAGATGCAATTTGGCGGACCACTGTGCAGACACGAGAGCGAAAGCGCCGCAAAAGCGCCTGGGGGGGATCAACCCTGCTCTATTCTTTTCGTAGCGGCGGGATTTCGAGGAAGGTTGAGCCGGTCGAGGGTTTCAAGGATCGTGTTGTTCAGAAAAGCGAGGTGTTGCCGGTCATGAAAGTTCAATTCGAGATTCGCCTCGCGAACGATGCCCTCCCTGAGAACGCCCCGCGCGACGAGCAGCGACTTTTCCACGTGATGCAGGAATTCCAGATTCTGCAGGCTGAAAACGATCTGCGGCAGGACAGCCTGGAAGATGCTATAGGCTTCCTCCTTCTGCCCCCTCTCCGCCAGTTGAAAGACCCGCGCCAGAAGGTCCGCTGCTCCCAGGCTGGGCATCACGCCGCAAATTCCCGCCGGAATCAGCTCAAGCATATACATTCCGCCCCAGCCCTCCAGAACTCCAACTTCGCCGGAGGTTTTCTGAAGGATGGCTTCCACCTTGGCGGACATAAGCGGCTCTTCGAGCTTGACATAACGAAAGTTCGGGTGGACCATGTGCAGGTTCGCGATGAACTCCACGCTGAGCGTAGGGCCGCCTGGATTGAAATCCTGAATGATGAACGGGACATCAATCGCGCTCAGGATGCGGTCGAAGTACCGGAAAATATCATGCTCTGCCAGGGCAAAGAGACGCGGCACCGAAACCGAAACAGCATCCACTCCCGCATGCTGGGCGTCGAGAGCGGTTTCCGCCGCCAGCTTTGACGACCAGACATTCACCTGCCCGATCACCGGGGTCCGCCCTGCAGAGTGCTCAACAGCGGCAGTTATGGCGCGCCGCCTTTCGTCTTCAGACAGCTTGTAAAATTCGCTGGCGTAGGCGGGCAGGCACAAGGCACAAGCTCCACTCGAGCAGGCAAAATCAACCAGCGCCTGCAAAGCAGCCCAGTCAACTTCCTGGTCGGGTTTGAAAGGAGTTGGAACAATCGGGACGATCCCTCGAATTTCAAACGCGCCGCGGTTTCTCCTGTTTCCATCGTTCTTCATGCCGATATCACCCCTGGGCGGACTTCACGTTTCGCACTTCGCCCGGGCAACAACCGCCCGCTTCGTCTTCCCGGCAAGACTACTTTGGGACCCGGGCAACAACGTCAATCTCCACTCGCATCCCTTTGCCAAGCCCCGACTGCACGGTGGTCCGCGCCGGGCGAACCCCCGGAAAGAACTCCGCGTAAACGGCATTAAAGCGGTCGAAATCACGGATGTCACTCAGGTGGCAGGTGGACTTGACCACATCGTCAAAACTGCAGCCGGCAGCTTTGAGAATTTTCCCGATGTGCGTGAGGGTCAGCCGGGTCTGGTCTTCAATCGTGCCTTCCACCAGCTCTCCCGTTTTCATATCGAGCGGACCCTGGCCGCTGACATACACCCAGCCATCAATCAGCACTGCCGCCGAGTACGCCCCGGTTGACACCTTCTTGTCTGGATGCTTGATTTCCACTTTTGCCATGAACCCGGATCTCCTTTCCCTATTAAGGCCTTCTACCCGGCCATTGTCCCGGTTTTCGGGTGTTGAAAATTTCGCCTGCCTTCGTAGATAAACATTTTTCGCGAGCATCCACATCGAACAAGCGCCCTGGGGGCTACTTGGCCGGAAATGTTTCCGCGCCACGGGATTCAGCGAGGGATTCTGGCTTGTCCCAAATGGTGATGAGCAGCGTGCTCCCAAGAATGATGATACCGCCAATGATGGCCAGCGGGGCCAGCGTTTCTCCCAGCCAGATGACGGCGATGGGTATGCCGAAAAACGTAATCAAATAATTTGAAAGCGCAGCCTGGATAGCGTCCAGTTGTTTCAGCGCCACCAGGAACAAAACCATCGACAGGAAGTTGTGGAAGAAGGTCAGCAAGGAAAGCCCAACCCATGTCTGCGCTGTAAAGCTGGGGATGTGCCGGAACACGCTTCGTTCTTCGTAGATCACCAGGGGAGTCATAATGATAAACATTCCCACATAGGTGTAGAACAGCACTTCCAGGGGCGAATACCTTTCCAGCACCTTCTTGCTGTAGGAATTATAAAAAGCGCTGCCCAGGGTCCCCAGGAAGATCAGCACATTCCCAAGCAGGAAGCCCTTGCCAAAATTCATATGTCCAAAATCCAGATCAGAACACATCAGGACGCCCGCAATTGCCAGCGCAAAGCTGATCCAGCGGACCCTGGTCATGCGTTCTCCCAGGAAGATAAAGGCTAAAAAAGCCGTCGACACCGGAAGGGTCAACATCAGCAGGGCGGCGTTGCTGGCCAGGGACCAGCGAGTGCCCCAGGTGATAAACATCTGCCCCGGAAAGATCCCCACCAGGGCGAGCAGAAAGAAAGTGAGGAGGTCCCACCTGGACCGCTGAGTGTTCCGGTAATGCTCCCGATTCTCCCTCATAATCAGAGGGATCAGCATGAGGGTGGCCAGCGTCATGGGCCCCCAAACCGTGAAGAGAGCTCCCACCTGGTCCTGCACCAGCTTGACGCAGGTGAATTGCAGGGCCCACATCAGATTGCAGGCGAACAATAAAAGCCAGGAACGCATTTTGCCTACTTTGCCAAAACTGAGGTCAATGTATCTTCAAGACTTTCGAGCGTCGCTTCAATGTCTTCCGCAGTGTGCGCAAAGGAAATTGAGCACTGCTTTGTTGCCAGCGGGAAAAAGTAAATCCCCCGCTCGATCAGTTCCCGCCGCATGGTTGCATCCAGGGCAAAGTCGTGGTTGGCGGCCAGGTCGTGCCAGTCCCGCGGGCAATGGTCCATGAAATAGATGCAAAAAGCAGAGCCCTGGCGGGCCACCACCGCCTTGATGCTCAGCCTTTGCAATATATCTTCAATCTCCTGTTGCAACTCTTCCCCGAGCCCTTCAACGTGCCGGTACACCTCTCCACCATTCATCGCCAGGCGTTCGATGGTGGCGATGGCGGCTGCCGTGGGGACCGGGTGGGCGTTGTAAGTCCCCGCCAGCAGCGCACGCCGGGAAGGGTCCGGATGAACAAACCAGTCCATCAACTCCTTCTTGCCGCCCAGGGCGGCGATGGGGTAACCGTTCGCCAGGGCTTTGCCGTAAGTCGCCAGGTCAGGCGCCACGTGGGCAATCTGCGCATAGCCGCCAATACCGTGCCGGAAGCCGGTCTTGACTTCGTCAAAAATCAGAATGAATCCGTACTGGTCTGCGAGCTTCCTCAATCCCTCGAGGTACCCCGGCAGAGGTTTGATGATCCCAACGTTCTGCAGGATGGGTTCCGTGATGAGGGCGGCAATGGGACATTTTTTGCAAACGTATTCCACCGATTCCAGGTCGTTGAAATTGACCGGATGGACAAGCTTTTGATGCGACGCCGGAATGCCCGCGCTGATGGGCATATATCGGTATTCGCCGGGCGAGATCCGAGGCCCCAGCAGCTCCAGCGGAGTCATGAGATTGCAGGAAACGTCGTCATGCCAGCCGTTGTATCCTCCCTGCATGACGATGATGTCATCCCGGCCGGTAACGGCCCTGGCCAGGCGAATGGCCTGATAAGTTGCCTCGCTTCCCGTATTCAGAAACTGGACGCTTTCCACCCACGGAATGTGCCGGCAGATCAGCTCCGCCAGTTGGCCCTCCAGGACTGTTGTGCCGGTTCCGTAAAGGCTGGCGTGCTCCTGAAGCACCCGATTGACTGCCGCCGTTACGCAAGGATCGTTGTGGCCCAGAAAATGGGGCGCAAAGGCGGCATGGTAATCAATGTACCGATTGCCATCCGCATCCCAGATATGGGAGCCCTCACCTTTGACAAAAACTATCTCGGGGCTGGTCGCGCGGTTGACTGAAACCACGCCACCGCTGATAAAATTGCGGTTCCTGGCAAAAACTTCCGCCGATTTCTTGTAGATGCTCACTCGACGTTTTACCCCGGAACAAGATGGCGCCCGAAATGGATCTTCAGTCGCCTAGCGACGCTTCTTCCCCGCCCGCTTCTTCTTGTTTGCGACCTCTTCAGGATATTTTTGAGCCAGAGCGCGGATTTCGTAGCTGAATTTCATGAACAGTTTCTCCCACTGCTCGGCTTCTTCGCGCGTATACCGGTAAAAGCCTTTGGCGTTTGAAACTCCCCTGGCGCCGGACTTCACCACTCTCGTCATCAGTTCGGGCACTTCGCGGGTGCAGCTTAATTCAGGGAACAGATCTTTCATCACCGCCTCATACGCCGGAATGCCCGTCAGGTCCATAAAACGAAATGGCCCCGCCAGCGTGATCCAATATCCGAGGTCATTTCTCAACGAGCGGTCAACGTCCGCGACGGTGGCATAGCCCGATTCCACCAGATAAAATGCCTCCCGCAGCAAGGCATAGAAGCAGCGGTTGGTTATAAAGCCTCGAACGTCCCGCTTGAGAATGGAAGGCTCCTTGCCCCACCTGCGTGAAAGCGCCGCCGCACGCTCAGCGTAGGCTGGCCTGGTTTCGTCGCCGCAAATGATCTCCATGAAGCGCGTGATATGGGCGGGTTCGGCCCAGTGGATTCCAACGATCCGTTCCGGGTGGAGCGCT
>DATEKC010000219.1:0-3798 GCA_035277665.1 Terriglobia bacterium | reverse complement strand
CCAGAACCGGCCAGCATGCCCTTTGGACGAGGGGTATACGGTGCCGGCGGAAAAGTTCCTTTACTTTGACGGATTTCTGAGAGCCCGATGGGCAGTATCGGTCTCCTTGGCGCCAGTTCCGAAAGACCAACCGTCCCGGCATTTTAAGCGGGTCCAACTTTGGCCACTCGATGCCATTATATCCCTGATCGGTGTCTTCGCAGCCAATAATTTTGAAAGCCACGCTTCGGCCGATTTCTGTGACGGATATCGTACTCGGGACCACAACCTTGTAGACGTATTCCAAAGGACTTACGTTACCCACTGCCGGGGAGAGAATCAGCCAGTCGAATTCGCTGCGTGCCGTGAGACCGTGCGGAATCTGCACCTCTCGCCCGCTCTGTGACTCGAGTGCCAGATGGTAGAGCGACTCGATGTGCCGGTGAGTGACGCCTGCCAGACCGCTTCCCACTTCAGCCACCATCTGGCGAAGCACCCGCCGGGCCAGCGCAGGCGGCATATTTCGCAGTGCAGGGCGTGAAATCTTTTCGGCGCCGTCCTCACGCAGCCGCCAGGCGCCGGCCCTTTCTCTGGCCTGGTGGTCGAGATAAGCTTCGTCTTCCCTCGCCCTCGCGGCAAGTTCACTCAGCAGGCGCTTAATTTCCGGGTTGTACTCCGTTTCCAGTTTCGGCAAGAGTTCGATGCGAACTTTATTGCGGCGGAAATGCGTTTCCAGATTCGTGGAATCCACGCGGAAGGGAAGATTTCGCCCACCGATTTCCGCCTCAATCTCAGCGCGCGTCAGGCCCAGAAAAGGGCGAAAGATTTTGTTTTGAAGATTGGAATGAATGCCTGCCAGCCCCCGGGTACCGGTCCCTCTCAAAATATTCAGGAGCACGGTTTCGGCCTGATCGTCCAGCGTGTGCGCGGTGGCCACTGTGTCCAGTTTCCCCTGCCGAATGAGCCCCAGGAAATAACGGTATCGGAATTCGCGCGCCGTGGCCTCCAGGTTCCGGCGGCGTTTGCGGGCTTCCTGCGCTACGCGGGCTTCCCCGCGGAAAAACGGAAGGCCGTACCGCCCGGCAAGACTCCGGACGAAACTTTCATCCTCATCCGATTCCGCGCCGCGCAGGTGGTGATTAAAGTGGACAACCGCCAGTTGAAATCCCACCTCGCCGGCCATGCGGGCCAAAAAATCCAGCATCAGCACCGAATCCGGCCCGCCTGAAACAGCCGCTCCAATCCGCTCACCGGCGCGCGCAAAGGGATGCTTTCGTGTTTCGGTCAGCCAGCGGCGGTAAAGGTCCGTCGAGGTCGGCATGGCGTTACGCTGCCGCAATTGTAGCATTAGAGGCCGCCGCCCGTGCCGGATTCGGCGTGACGAACTCTAGCCATGGGGCGATGGCGGGGAATCGTCCTCGACGAGGCGGAACGGTCGACACATCGGGCGGCGCGGCGGCCTGGGCCGCTTCTCAGGCGCACGGCGCGGTGAATCGGATGATCATCGGTTTCCCGTTAACCAGAAAGCGCATGAACGACAGATAGGAGTTGTTGGGATCTGTTGGGTGTTTTTCAACCCATTCTCCCGCTGACTGGTGACCTGCGGAAGCCGTGGCGTATACCTGGATCCTCCCCTGAGAGATTCCTATCCACAGCTTTCGTCTGCCTGATACTGCGTACCGGTCCAGGTACAAAGTCGTGCCGCTCGGCGAAATTCCGGCGGGCTGATCTCCGTTGAAGGGCACTTCCCAATTTCCGAGGACCCGCTGCATACTCTCATCCACCCATTGCATGCTGTCTAGTACAAAGCCGGGAGGCCGGCCTATTTCCCACTTCCTGCCGTCGGCAACTAGGCTGATAGTGCTTTTGGAAACGTCTGTAATAGGCAGAGCCGCGATCCGTTCACCGCAAGGGCCTTCATCTCCCACTGCCAGGATAAACCGGCTTCGCTGACCGGACCGAAGTCTCAAAGAGACGGCGTAGAGGCTCTCGTCTTCCCCCTCATCAGAGATCCGCCTGCCCACCGGTTTGAGATTCCTCCGCTTCAGGAAGTCCCCCACTTCGAAGGGGTAATCGACCCCGACCTCGGCGAGTTGCTGGTTCGCGAAACTTGCAAGCTCCTCTTCGGACGCCTTAGGGTGCTCGCGTGCGTATCGGTCCAGCCGGTTGTAAAACGGAGACGGCTTCACGCGAATGGACGGCTCGTGGCCGAGCGTCCGGCGTCCGGCTTGTGCCCGCGTGTGTCTTGCCCCTAAGCCTACGGTGGCAATCAGCACCGCCAAGCTCCACGAGAACGCCCTTCTCCGCGCCCACGCCAAATTCCGAAGTATTACCATAAATGATTCCAAGTCTTCCCCCATCATGGCAGTCCAGGCTGGCCCCAAGTACCGGCATTATAGTGCTTGGCGTCCCGCGAAGCTGGACCACTCTGTCCGCTGAGGTTCCTGTGGTTGACAGGCGGCGTGACGGCTCATAATATGTGCGCACTATGACATTGGACCGCCGCGCGTTCCTTGCTGCGCTCCCAGCTCTATCGGTGGTGCTGGCCACCGCAACGCCGCTGCCGGCGAACCGGAACATCAGGTGGGCGCTCTCTACCGGACTCTGGGACCACTATCCTCCATGTCCCTTTACTGACATTCTCGATGTGATGAAGGATACCGGCTTCACGGGCGTCAGGCTTACCGGATTTCCGCGCCTGCTTGAGCATTACGGATTGACCGAAGCGCAAATGCACCGCGAATTATCAAAGCGGAATCTTCATGTGGTCACGATCTCCTGGGGCGGGCCACTTTGTGATCCGGCGTGGCGCCGGCAGGTTTTGGAAAGCGCCCGGACCGCGATGAAGTTTTTGGCCGATTTTGGCGCCAGCCATCTGGTGGTATTCTCGCCGGGGCGCGCGAGGCCGGGTGCGAATACGCCTGCCACCTTTCGAGAATTGTGCGCTCGATGCAACCAGATCGGAGAGCTAGCGGGCGAGATAGGATTCACGGCCGGGCTGCACAATCATCTAGGCCAAATGGTACAAACTCAGGAAGAGGTTGACCGGTTTATGGCCTTGACCGACCCAAAGCTGTTCGGTCTGTCTCCCGATACGGCCCATCTTTATCTTGCGGGTTGTGATGTCGTGGGAACTTTGAACCGTTACGCGCACCGCATCCAGTTCCTCGATTATAAGGATGCCAGGTGGACGACGCCTTCGAGGGACTGGCTGCTGCCGAACGGAAAGGTGCTGCCCAGGGATTCCGCCAGCGCGCGCTTCTTTGCCAGCATTTACGATCTTGGAGATGGCAGCATTGATTTTCCCGCCTGCCATCGCGTATTGAAAAGCGCAAATTACCGTGGGTGGATTTGCGTCGACCTCGACACAGCCCGGAAGGGTCCTCTGGCCGACTACAAGCGGTGCCGCACGTACGTGTCCAAAAAAATGGAGCCGATTTACTCATGAAACGCCGAGATTTTCTGGCTGGAGCTCTTGTCATGGCAGTGCCGAGACACTCGCCCAAATTCCGCATTCTCGATCCTCACGTTCACGTCTGGGTGAATGACGCGCACTACCCCTGGGCCAGGGAAACAACCGATCCGCCCAAAGATGATGAAACTCCATCGATGCTTTTGGACTTGATGAAGGCCAATGGAGTCGCGCGGACGGTGCTGGTGCAGTACATCGGCTACCGGTGGGACAATCGCTACACTCTCGATTCCATGCGGAAACATCGGCCGTACTTCAGGGCTGTCTGCCGCGTGAACCCGGTCGATCCCGCCGCGCCCGATCAACTTTCAAAGCTTACAGAGCAGGGATTCCATGGCGTGCGGCTC
>DATEKC010000218.1:0-4143 GCA_035277665.1 Terriglobia bacterium | reverse complement strand
CCAGGTAATGCAGTTGGCCAGACCGAAATCCTTTACGATGACAATCCCACACCCGTTGCCTCTTACAAGTCGCACTGGGGCGGCGGCACACTCACTTTTGCTGACGGAAGTAGATTTGTTGTTTCCCGTAGCGGAGTCTGGAACCAGCCATGGTCACTGCTGGATGCCGACGGTGAGACTTTCTTGCGTGTCGATCCCCGAAACGGCAGAGTTGCCGTAAACGGCACACATAACCTCAACCTGCCGGGCGAAGATCGCAACCGTGTGCTGCTTTTCGCAGTCTTTGTCTGGCATAAGATCCTGCAAACCCGCGACGAAGCCGCCACGCAGGACCCCGTGAGCGCAATCGGCTAAAACCAATCTCAATTTGGGTCTTGATTTTGCCGCTTGTGCCGCAGCCTCCTCGAGTCACCATCCCGAGCCGCAGCCGATCCTTGTTGGTTGTGATTCGATGAACTTGTGTGGACGAAGGCGAGGGACCTGCTCCGCTGCCGTTGAGCGCGAGCGCTAACTATCGCTTAAGCCCACCAAGATAGTGGTGGCACAGCCGCCCTCGGCTGTGAGCTAACGATCGAACACCTGACTCAAGCTTCCTGAAGTCTTATTCTGCCCACACAGTCACATGCGAAGTTCTCTGCGCACTCTGCGTTCTCTGCGGTTAACTCCCGGTTTTCGTTGCGACCTTTGCGACCGTTGCGGTAAATGTTGTTTTCCGATCACGCGCGATCACGGCGATGTTAACCCCACTACCTGATGCTCCCCACATCCCTGCTTGAGTGATTCTTTCAGCCTGCCCACCACACCCGTTCCATATTTCAAAAGAAAATAAGCCGCGCCAATCTCTCGCTCCTGCAATTCCTTGTTGGGATAGAGAAGGCTAGAGAGCTCATCCGCATGGCGCTGAATTTCAGAATCCTTGCGCGCTTCGGCCCGTGCTGCCTTCTCTCGCAACGCCTGCAACTGATGACGCATCTTTGAGCCCGCATTGTTCGCGGCATCCACCAGGGTACGATCAAGTTTCTCCAGCGACTCCTGTATTAGCTGCAGCGCCGTCTCCAAATGATCTCCCGCTGCGTCAAAACTTTTGGTAACGTTTTCCGGCAGTCCGCGCTCAGCAATCATTTCCCGCAGTTTCTCCGGCCCTGCAAAAAGGTCCGTCAAGGTGAGTCCGTAGCGGTCCAGGAGCTTTGCCTGTCGGCTCTCAACCAGTGTGGCAAAAAAACGCGGCAGCACAGGCGTAACGCGTTTCGCCAATGCGCGATAAACAGTTTCAATCTGGGCGAAGTAGGCAATTTCGGCGGGACCGCCAATGTAAAACAGGGTAGGCAGAAGAAAATCCTGGACAATCGGGCGCAGAAGCACATTAGCACTGAAGCGCTCCGGACATTGCTGCGCCTCTTCCAGCATTTCCTTTCGTGAGAGCTTGCGGCCGCCTACCACGAAATCGTTGTCGTCGAGTCGCACCGGCGTCCGCACGCCACCTTCCAGATAAAAACACAGTGTGTGCGTGGGCGTAACCTTTACCTGCGCGTGATAACCGCTGGATTCGAGTTCCTGGTTTCTATCGAGCAACCGCTGATTGATTTCACCTGCCTGCTCCAGCGCTCTCGTGAACACCGGTGTAGTCAGCCGGTGCAGCTCCGGATCAAGGGGATTCAGAAAAACAATTCCCAACTCCGCGCATGCTCTCGAATAGAACCGGGCAAATGCGGACCCAAAGTTTTCTCCCGGCCGGTAACTGGCGGCGAGCAACTCGGCCACTTCAGAAGTGCCCAACAGCGCCTGAACCTGCTGCACCGCGGCGGTGATTTCGTCGGAAAAGGCTATCTTTCCTACTGGCGCGCCTTCAGTATGCGAGACATTCACAGCGAATCTTTGTAGACGGTCTGCTGCCGGAAGGTTGACGAAGTTGATTTCCTCAAAATCGTGGTCTTCCGTAGCCAGCCAGAAAACCGGAACCGCTCCAGCTTTTTCCGCGTGGACAGCCGCTGTGAGCGCCTTCAGCAGGCAGAACAACGGCCCGCCAAACAATCCCACCTGCTGCCCTGTAACCACCGCCGCCGCGCCCGCTCGTAGCCGCTCAATATTGGCCAGAGTCTTTTCACCCGCTCCAAACTCGCGGTTCTGTCGCTCCAGAATGGCAGCCACTGCCTGCCGCCGTTCCGCCGGGTAATCCATCCGTTGCTGCTCTTTCTCCCACCAGGAACTGTCCAGCGGAGGCCGCGCATAAAAGCGCTGCACGCGGTCCAAATGGTGGAGAAAATCCTGAAAAAGGTGGCTTGTGTGGGGGATGCTTGAAAACGGAAGACACTCGGAATCCACGGTTCTGGTAGTCTCCACCATTGGCATAAGTACATTGGACGCAAGCGGTTGTCCGGGGTTTCATAAAATCTGCCGCTGATCTGTCGCCCTCGATTGTACCGGATTGTCGGGGTGCACTCTTCCTGCGCCATTTCTGGAGTTGCTTTAAACTCAGAGTCCACATAAATCGCGAAATCGTGTGGCACAGGCACTCCTGCCTGTGCGTGGCGAATGCCCTCTAATCTTCAGGACCCTTCGCCGTTCTCCACTTCCTCTGTCCCTCTGCGTTTCAAAGGTTTTCCGTTGACGGCGATGGCGCGCGATGACGGCGGTGTCGGCGATACGCCGTTTTCCGATCACGCGCCATTACCCCGATTTATCGCATTCCGTTGTCGGCGTATATCTTCACTGCTGTCATCTTGCCCTTTTCTACAACAATCACTTCAGTTTGAATGCGTGAGAGGCTGGGATTGCTCTGCGTAATGAAGTATTGCCCCGGTGGAAGTGCAACGCTAAAGGCGCCACTATTATCGCTACGCGTCGTCGCAACCCGCTGATGGTCACTAGTGCGGACCACCTCCAGAGGGCCGGAGTAGTAGCGCGTCGGTTCGCCGATTCGCGTCGGGCCTGGGTGACCCACCTGGATTACCACGCCAGTAATCCCACTTTTTCCCGTTTGTGCGTACAACATCAAGCCGCCAAGCAGCAGGCTGGCAAAAGCAAAAGAGATCCTTAGTTTGTACGTTTGTGAACGGCCCATAAGTACTCCTTTCTGGCTGTGTGCGGCAACGTGGCAATGGCCCGCTTTCGCGCGAATATCTCACATGGAACGCCTATACCCCAAAACATTGCGAAACAGGGCTTGAAATTTGAGGCGGACCACGCTTTCCACCCGCCTTCCCATGCGTCCTTTCTCTGAATCTTCCTCTCCTGCCAAAACATCTAATAAATTGACGCGGATGAGCTCTGCGCCTAAGCTATCATCAGTTCTTTGACAACTTGGACTGGCTCCAGGTTTCCGTTTTTTGGTTCCCGTTCGTGCTCGATTTTGGCGTGAATGGGAAGCAAAAGGGGGCGTCACGGCTTCGACGGAAATGCTTGCGGCCAGGAGGCATACCGGGGCGCATTCCCCCGTAAGTGGTGCAAAACCATAATTGCCAACTCTAACCAGTTAGCATACGCTGCTTAATTTTTAAGTAGCCGTCCTCCGCAGCTTCGCCTACGGGCTGCGGCAGGGCGTCGCACAGTAGGCTGGTTCCAAACGCTAAGCCAGGGCGCCGGAATGAGATCCACGGGCTAGTCTCTTGCGTTTCTTGTCCGTTCTAAGCGCAAGCGGCGAATGTGGCGGGGTAACTCCCGTCGCGTGAACGTGACTAAGTATGTAGGCTCTTGACCAGTAACATTTTCGGACGTGGGTTCAACTCCCACCGCCTCCACCAGTATTTCTGTCGTTGCGCTCCAAACCGCCGCACATCATCTTCGGCTTTAATTTCGCTGTGCACTCGTAACAGCGCGGCTCAGCCAACTGGTGTGCCGAGCCGCTTACCACAGCAGCCTCGAACAAATTCCGCTTGTGTAAAGCTCTGGAGCGGTTTGGAGCGTAGCGACAATAAAAGATGATGCTCGGCGCGTGATCGGCCTTGCGGCTTGTCTTCGGGTCTTTTTGTCTTTTTCTGAAATCCCCGAGCGTCAGCGAGGGATCCCTATTCCCAACGAAACACCGGCAATTTCCTAGGTGCGTCGCCTTTGCGAAATCCCTTATTCGTACGACACACCATCCCGAGCCGCAGCCGATCCTTGCCGCTGGTGATTCGAATGAACCTGCTTTTGGCAAAGGCGAGG
>DATEKC010000217.1:0-12778 GCA_035277665.1 Terriglobia bacterium | reverse complement strand
CCCGGTACCGGCAAGACCCTGCTGGCGAAAGCGATCGCCGGTGAAGCCAAGGTCCCGTTCTTCTCGATTTCCGGTTCGGACTTCGTCGAGATGTTCGTCGGTGTCGGCGCTTCGCGCGTGCGCGACATGTTCGAGCAAGCCAAGAAGCATGCGCCGTGCATCATCTTCATCGACGAAATTGACGCCGTGGGCCGCCATCGCGGCGCAGGACTGGGCGGCGGCCATGACGAGCGCGAGCAGACCCTGAACCAGTTGCTGGTTGAAATGGACGGATTTGAATCGAACGAAGGCGTTATCCTGATTGCCGCTACCAACCGGCCCGACGTTCTGGACCCGGCATTGCTGCGTCCCGGCCGCTTTGACCGGCGCGTTATTGTTCCGCGTCCGGACGTGAAAGGCCGTGAAGCCATCCTGAAAGTCCACACCAAGAAGATACCGCTGGCTGAAGACGTGGATCTGCCCGTGCTGTCACGCGGGACACCGGGTTTTTCCGGAGCAGACCTCGCCAACCTGGTGAATGAAGGCGCACTGCTGGCGGCGCGTCAGAACCGCAAGCAGGTATGCATGCTGGACATGGAGACAGCCAAGGACAAGGTACTGATGGGGCCGGAGCGGCGGTCGTTGATCCTGTCCGACGACGAAAAGCGCAACACCGCCTACCACGAGGCCGGCCATGCGCTGGTAGCTTCCATGCTGCCCAACGCGGACCCGCTCCACAAGGTCACCATTATCCCGCGCGGCATGGCGCTGGGCGTTACCATGCAATTGCCGCTGGATGACAAGCACACCTACACGCGTGATTTTCTGGAAGCCCAGCTGGCCATCATGATGGGCGGGCGCGTGGCGGAAGAACTCTTCCTGAACCACATCACCACCGGCGCCGGCAATGACATCGAACAGGCCACGGGCATCGCGCGGCGGATGGTGTGCGAGTTTGGCATGTCGGACCTTGGCCCGCTGGCGTTTGGCAAGAACCAGCAGGAAATCTTTTTGGGCCGCGACCTGGCCACACAGCGCGACTTCAGCGAAGATACGGCCATCAAGATTGACCAGGAAGTAAAGAAGTTTGTGACCACCGGCTATCAGCGCGCCAAGGACATTCTGAACACCAATCGGGAGGTCCTGAGCCGCATTGCGGAGGCCCTGCTGGAACGCGAAAGCCTCGACGGCGTCGAAACGAAGCTGCTGATCGAAGGCAAGCCTCTGCCCGAACTCGTTCGGCCAGCGCCACCCAAACCCAGTGAAGAGGAAACCACGGAAGTGCTGAAGCCGCAGCCTTCCGGCGGCGTTCCGGGCCGCGAGCGACCGCAGCCCGCATAAATCTTCTATCCACCAATGCCATTCATCACCAGCGGGCGCGTGCATTGCTCCGCCTGAATGATTTTCCGCAAAGCCGCCAAACCCCTTATAATGTCTCTCGCCCAATAGGTCTTGGGGACACAACTTCGCTCGAAAAAGGGTGCGTGAAACATGTCACCAGCAAGCGTTGAACAGGAACCCGCGTGGGGAAATCCCGTCAGGAAATTGCTGGCTGAAGGCGAGCCGGTCTTTGGGCTGACGATTACGGTCCCCAGCGTGGAAGTGGCGGCGCAGGGCGCGAACCTGGGCTTTGACTTCCTCTGGATTGAGATGGAACACTGCCCTACCACGCTGGAGAGCCTGAGAAACATGGTGCTGGCTACAAGAGGGCTTCCGGCTATCCCCTTTGCGCGGGTTCCCGTGAACGAATTGTGGATGGCCAAACGCGTGCTCGATTCCGGCGTGCTGGGCGTGATCTTTCCTTTCACCAGCACGTCCGAATTGGCGCGCCAGGCCGTTGCAGCGTGCAAGTACCCGCCAAACGGCAGTCGCGGCTCCGGCGCGGGGATGGCCACGTTCCGATGGCCGGCACCCGAAGGGTATTTTGACTTCGCCGACAGAAACGTGATGGTAATCGTCAACATCGAAGAGGCCAAAGCTGTGGAGAATATAGACGCCATCGCCTCAACAGAAGGGCTGGATGTGCTGTTCATCGGCACCAGCGATCTGGCATTTTCTATGGGATTTCGCGGCAAACAGGACCATCCGCGGGTGGAGGAGGCGATCGGTGAAATTATGAAGGCCGCCAGGAAATACAATAAGGTGGTTGGCGCTCCGGTTGGCAATCCCGAACAGGTGAGAAAATATCTTGAAATGGGATTGCTTTTCTTCCAGGCGAGCACAGACCTGCGTCTGATGGCCGCAGGCGCGCGGCAGTTTCTGGAGCCACTGGGAAGAAATACTCCCAAACTGAAACAACATCCGCTCTACTAGTCAGGACTCCGGGCCGCCGAAAGCCGTGGGCCGTGCTTTCACCCCGCCCAGGATCTTCTTCTGCCACTCATTTTCATTGAAGCGCGTCGCGGGGCAATCGGTCGGCGAACTCAGGTGAAAAAAACGCGGCAGGCTATGGTCGCCGGCGGAATTGCTCGCGCAGGTCGCGAACTCGATCGGCCGGCGAAGGGGCTTCCTGAAATAACCGGATGCCCGCAATGCCCGTTGCACCAGCATCGAGACAAAGCCTGACCCTGTCAACCGTGATGCCGCCCAATGCCAGGAGAGGAATTCTGACCTGATCCGCAACTTCCGACAACTTGTTCAACCCGAGCGGCGGCCCGTACTGGCGCTTGGAGGGCGTGTCGAAAACGGGTCCCAGCAGGATGTAGTCTGCTCCGCCCGCTTCCGCCTTCAGCGCTTCTTCGGTCGAGTGGCAGGAAACTCCGACCAGGAAATTCTTCGGAACATGCCGGCGGATCGCTCCCGGCGGCGCCGAGTGCCCGCCCAGATGGACGCCGTGCGCACCGGCAGCGATGGCAACATCCAGCCGGTCATTCACCACAAGCCGGGTTTTGGTTCCGCGGATGGCCTCGACGGAGGACTTCACGAGCCCGAGCAGTGCCCGGGAATCAAGGTCTTTCTCGCGCAACTGGATCAAGTCCACTCCGGCCCCGGCCATGGCATGGAGATGCGGTAGCAACGGCATGGGAGCGATCCCGTGCCGATCAGTAATGTAGCAGAGATGAATCGGCAGTGACATTTTGGCAAGGCGGCGGAAAAGCGGCGGGGGAACATTCAGGATTGGGAGGAAAGCATCAGGCCGTTCTCAATCCGGAGCGCGTGACCGCCAGGCTACTGCACCAATCCGATTGACCGCCGCAGCCGCCAGACCTCGTGAAAGGCGAGGAAGACGTCAATCAGGCCCAGGCCCGAAATCCCGCCACGGACATAATAGTTTTCCGCTATCACGTGAATCCACCGGTAATGTCCCATAAAAAAGTTCTGGCTCCACAACGGGACCCAGGGAAAAAGAAACAGGGATGCCCCCATCTCGAAACAGATCACTATATAGAGGATCGCCAGCCAACGGTTCATGCGCAGTTCTTGGGAGAGGGCACCAGTGGAACACTCTTCAGCCTCAGGTCTCGCCTGAACTTTGACGACGATCCCTTCAGCCCACTTAGCGGGAGGTCTGCCCGAGGAGGCGGATCTTTTCTGCGACGTCCCGATAATCGATGTTCTGACTGTAAACCTCAGTGAATTTTTCCAGCGCAGCCGTTGTGTTGCCGGCTCTCTCAAAAGCTATACCGAGATCATAATGAAGGGAAAGCGCACCTTCATGATTCAGGTCGGGCGCGTCGAGCGCGCGCAGATACCACTTTGCTGCGATGGCTGGCATTTCTTTATCCATGAAGCAGGAAGCAAGCAGGGTGCAGCCCTGCAGGAAGTACGGGCCGAAGTGCTGCGAACCGGTTCCATTAACTACTTTTTGGAACTCTCCAATCGCCTCGTCGAGCAGCCCCATCTCTCGAAACGCCACTCCAAGATTATAATGCGTCTGCTCGTCGTCTGCAGATTGATCTGCGGATTCGTCTGTGTCGTTCAGTTCTTCAAGCAGCGAACCCAGGTCCATCGAGGCGTCCGCAGCAGACTTGGAAGAGGCCCCATGGCCGGGTTGGGGAGGGGAGGAAACGGAGGATATCGCCGGGTCGTAAAAATCTTCCACGCTCGAAGCCAGTTCACTCGCCAGGTCTTCGACGGCATCCTTCGGGCTACTGGCAGGTCCCGATTCAGCGGACCCTTGCTCGGCTTCGGGCGCATCGTCAGCTATTGCAGCTCCGGAGAATGAAGTTGGAAGTTCCCACTCTGTTTCAGGCGTTTCCTCTGCGCCCATTGCGTGGGCAGCCTGGGCGCCTGCAGGCGGGCCCGGCTCCCACTTCAACTCATTCACACGCTGGCGGAATTCAGAAACCCGGCCCTCCGAGGGATAATCCCTCTCAAGCTCGGAGACGGCTCTTTGCGCCTCATCGTAAAAACCATGGCGAATGTAGAATTCAATCTCCTCACGGCTCTCCTCGTAGTTAAAAGGCGCCGTGTCCGCCGCGGGCCGCGCCTGGCGGGAAGCGCCCGGCGATTCCATCTCTCCAGCACTGGCTCCCTGAAATGCATCGATGCCGGTTCCAGCTTGCTCCGCCGTCCGCGGAGCCTGAAAGTCGAGAGAAATCTCCCTGGGTGGCGGGAGTTCGGTATCTTCCGCGAGAGAACTCTCGCCATCTCCCGCCGGTGAAAGACTGAACTCAACCGGCCCCTGTGACACTTCGACCCCCTCGGCATTCTGCGCGGAACTCTCATCTAGCGGGGGCGCCGAAGGAGACGTCTCTGCACCGGCTGCGGCATAGGCCAGTGCCAGCGCTTCCTCGTGGTATCGCCTGGCTTCGCTCCCATCTCCACGCCCGGTATAGATTCTGGCCAGCTCCTCTGCTGCCTGCGCGGCACGCCCGGGGAGTTTTTCCCGGCAGACTTCCAGGATGCGCTTGTGAATTTCGCTCTGCTCGGGAAAGACCCGCAGAACTTTTTCAAGCTCCTCCACGGCCCTTTCCGTCAGGCCATCGCGCACAAAGAAGTCGCTGTTGGTCACCGCTCCTTTGACGATGGCCGCCTGTTCGGCATCCGCGGGGAGCTCGGCGTCGCCGCCCTGCTCGACGCCGGGAATCGATTCAAGACCGAAATCGGAACTGATGAGCGGAATCTCACTGAGCGGGACGTATTCCTTGCCCTGCTTTTCAAGGACCTTCCTCAGCAAGCCTTTGTAGGTTTCATTTTCAGGCTCGCGCGCCACCAGCCGCGCATAAACCTGCTCCGCTTTGTCGAGCTGGTCCGACTCGACGTAGGCATTTCCCAGGGCTTCAAGAACTTCCGGAATGGTGAACTCATCGGCTGACTTCTCCGCCGCGTCATAGATCAATTCAAGAATATCGATCCGCCCGGGAGCGGATTTCCACAATCGGCGAAGAATTTCTATCAAGGGGCCGGCTTCGCGGCGTGCGATCACGGCCGGAGAGATTTTTTTGAGGACTTCCAGCGCCAGATCATACTGCTCCTTTTCCATGCACAACGCTGCAAAATCGGCGACAGGCGTAAAGTCCACAGGGTTTGATTGAAAGACATCCAACAGCAGATCTCTTGCCTTATCCAGATGGCTGGTGGCCAGAGAGGATTGAAGCAGCAGGCGCTTCGCCTCCGGGTTGCTCTGAAGATTTGGAATAAGCTCCAGAATGCCCTTGACTTCTTCAGGCTTCTGTTCCGCCAAAGCCAGCCGGGCGCGCTGAAGATGGACCTCAGGGCTGTCCGGGGCGAGTTCCGCAGCCTTATCGAGGGCACTCCTGCAGGCCGCAGAGTCTCCACTGTCGCGAGCAAGCGCGGCCGCGTCAAGATAAGCCGCCGCAGCCTCCCGGCGCTCTCCGGCTGTTTCCGCAAATTGCGCGAATTTGAGCCGCAGCGCAGGGCTTCCGGGGTCCAAGCGGCAAAGCCTGCGCAGAACTTCCAGGGCCTTGCCTTTCTGACCCCTACACTCAAAAAATTCAAATGCGTTCTTATACTGCTCTCGCGCCTCACGGGCCAGCCCCTGGGCCCAATTCAGTTCGGCCAGCTTCAACAACGGCTCCGCTTTGTCACGATCCATCTTTGCAATCTTTTTATAAATGGCGATGGCTTTAACTTTGAAACCTTCTCGGGTGTAAGTCTCCGCCAGCCTGTAAAAATACTTCAGAGCTTCCGGGACGTTGTTTTCCTGGGCGTAGAGGTCACCCACCACATTGAGCAGGATCAAGTCGCTGGGATCTTTTTCTATAATCAACTCATATTCTTTGATGGCGCGGGCGATCTTACCTTGCGCAACATACTTGTGAGCTTCCTGAAGCGCTTTGGCCTTGTTAAAAGCCATGCAGGTGGGACCTCGAATGAGCCGTCACTGGTTTGAAATTAACATACGGCCGTATTGAAGTCAACGCAGACAAAGGCCAAAAACTTACCGGCAGAAATTAAGTAAATTCTTATATTTCTGCTGGTTGCAACCGCCACTCCAAACGCGTTCGCGCGCCTTTCCTTCAGGATTTCCGTCTGTTGCGTTTGCTCTCTCTTTTTCTTTATAATGAGCCATAAGCATTGACGGCTAGGATCTGAACCACATGTCATCACCCATCGTTCAAAAGTTGGAGAAGGAAATCCAGGCTTTGGAATACGAGCTGCATAATGAGCTGCCCAAGGAATTGAAGAAGGCCCGCGCACACGGCGATCTCAGCGAGAACGCCGAGTACATTATGGCCAAACAGCGGCAGGACTACGTGGGCGCCCGCCTGGCTCAACTGAAGAAACGCATGGCGGACCTCTCAATGGTGAACGTCAATAATATTCCGAAGGATCGGATCGCCTTTGGATCGCAGGTCGTTCTCTATGACCTTGACCAGGAAGTTGAAATCGAGTACCGGCTCGTGACCAGCGAGGAGTCTGACGTCAGCAAAGGTTGGATTTCAACCACCTCTCCGATTGGCAAGAGCCTGATGGGCAAGAAGGTTGGAGACGAAGTCACGGTTCGAACACCCAAAGGCGTTCGGGAATTTGAAATCCGTTCTGTAGTAACCATCCACGAACAGAATTAAGGCTGCAAGTCTCCCGCGATAAGCTGCCACACAGCGCCAGCGTGCTGGATCAGAAGTTCACAAAGTTATTACTCCGCACCCGCACTTCAAGATTTCTAGTTGCGCCGCTTCAGCACAGGGGGTTTGTCGTCTTCCGTGCTCTGGCCGATGTTGGTACCCACCGGTTGCCCCGTTTTCGGTTCACGCTTGCGCAGGGTGGGGCTGTCGCTCGCAGACTTCATCTTTTTCATCTGGCCCAGAAGGGTATTGAGCTGGTCCTGAACATTCTGAAATTCAGAATTGGATTCCAGGTATTCCTGACGATCTGGAAGGATGGTTTTGATCTCCTTCTCGGCGTTGATGATGCGGTCTTTTGTTGGCGGATGGTCCAAAAAAATACCAGACACGCTACCGGGTGTGCTCCGGCCTTCCTGAATGATTTTTGCAAACATGGCAAGGTAGGCGTTCGGATCGTATCCTGCCTTCCACATGTACTGCAGGCCAAGAAAATCTGCTTGCGACTCATCTTCCCGGCTGAACTTAAGGAACGCCATCGGGATTCCAAAATTCATTGCTTCTGAAAGGCCGATGTATACCGGATAGGACATCGGCGTGAAGATGAGCGGGATCATGGCATACTGCAGCAGAGTCTGCTTGGTGGCATCCGACGCCCAATGGCGGCAAGCCACGTGAGCGGTCTCATGAGCCAGGACGCCCGCCAACTGGGCCTCGCTACCCGCGGCGTGCAGCAAGCCGGTGTTGACGTAAATGAAACCGCCGGGAAGCGTAAAGGCGTTGATTTCCGGCGAGTCGATGATCCTCACCGTGATGGGGATCTTGGCATCTGAGTTGCCGGCGATGTTCTGTTCGACGCGGTTGACGTATTCCGTGATGACCGGGTCCTTAACCAGTTTGGCTGAACGGTTGATCTGTTCGGAGTACTTGGTCCCGATCGCGACTTCTTTCTGTTCGGAGATGATGCTATGGTGGGCCACGTGTCTTTGCCCGATGCAGTAGACGTCATCCATCTTGTTTTTGGCATCGGAACAGGGTCTGACTGCCGCTGTATCGGCCGCCAGCACGGGGACCACACCCAACGCCAAGAAGGCAACAAGGGCCAAAATCGGACGATATATCTTTTTCATACTCAAAACCCTGTCCTGGTTTACCCTTTTTAGTCAGATGATCAATCTTCCTCCGGGGTTACCTGACTCCTTGCAGGGTGGTTCTGTTCCTTTTACGCTTGTGGGTTATTGGGGGTCACAGGAGCCCATTCCGCCCGCAGCCCCGGGCAAGTTATAGAGTGGCAAAAAAGGGCGGCTTCAGGATTGACCAGGGAGAGAGTGATCCTCGGATGCAGGTGGCGCACACACTGTAAGAGCGGAAGAGAAAATGTAGCAGGAAGTCACGATTTGTGACCCGTTTCAGTGAAACGAGATCTGCTGTGCGACATCACGGAAAAAATCGATGAAACTCTGGATCACGCCGGTAACCGATCTGGGCATGTAACGCGGAAGAGCGGTCAGAGTTCTTTCGACCCAATCGGTGTTCCACCCGTAGGAAACCACCCAGGTGTCGCCCCTTTTCCATACTTTCCGCAGGCGGTTCCAGTATTGTACCCGGCCAGCCGTCAAGTCAGCTTCCAGCGAACTCGTATCATCAGAGATCCGAAACTGCGGAGGAGGGTCGGCTGGCAGAGGTTTCTGGGGAGAGTAATAAATCTGGATGCGCTGAATGGCCACGGTCCAGTAAGCTAACGCCAGGCGCCTCTGGCGTTGCATTTCCTGCCGGCTCGCGGTCTGGCCGTAGCCGTAATATGCCGGAGGCGGCTCTGCGGAAAGCCGCATGACCGGGCGCGTCGAGCGGTAAACAAATAGCCCCGCCAGCACCAACGCGATCGCCCATTTCCACAGACCCGAACTCTTCGGCGCGGGCCGTTGGTTGAAAGGATAGTTCTCCGGATCATCCAGGGAGTTCGCGTGCTTCATATAGCTCGAATTTAAACCCGTCGCTGGTGCCATACAATGGCCCGATGGTTCCAGTTACGGGAAACCCATTAACTCAAATTCAATACACCGGCGTGGAGCAGTTCCCTCCCGATGAGGTTATCGGCAAGGAGGGCGCTAACTCCAATCGGCACGGCGGATTAGCCCGTCCGTCCGCCAGGTCCAGGCGCCTCGCCCTTTCGGACCTGACAGGACCGAAGTTCCAAAACTCGACACTGCATCCTCTTGAGCCGCTACTAACGCTTTTGCAAAATAGCGGCATCATCCAACAGGTCAGACGCTATGCCGGGCGCCGAAACAGGCAAAAACTTCCTCGGGGCGCTTTTCACCTTGATAAGCTATAAGTCTTACTCATCCGGAAGGGAGATAAAGCCATCATGAAAGCAATTGCTATAACTCCAGGAACCAAAGAAGTGAATATTGTTGACCGGCCGGAGCCCACTTTGAACGCTCCCCAGCAAATCAAGCTGCGAGTATTGCGTGTGGGAATCTGTGGGACCGACAGGGAAGAAGCGTCCGGCGGACGGGCCGACGCTCCGCCGGGGCATAAAGACCTGGTGATCGGACACGAGATGTTCGGGCAGGTGGAAGAAATCGGCAGCCAGGTCCAGGCGGTCAAACCCGGCGATTTCGGCTGCTTCACGGTCCGGCGCGGTTGCGGGCGCTGCCCCGCTTGCCTCAACAGCCGCAGCGACATGTGCTCCACTGGGGACTACACCGAGCGGGGCATCAAACAGAGGGACGGATATGAGACCGAGTTGGTAGTGGATGAATCGCAATACTTTGTGAAGGTGCCCAGGGAGCAGGTTCCGCTGGGAGTCCTTTCAGAACCCACCTCGGTTGCCGAAAAGGCCATTGACGAAGCCCTGTCGGTCCAGGCCGCCCGCCTTCCCGGTGCTGGCGAGCCCGGAAAATGGCTGGTGGGAAAGCAGGTTCTGGTAGCCGGGCTGGGGCCCATCGGGCTGCTGGCCGCCGCCGCGCTCAGGCTTCGTGGGGCAGAGGTGCTGGGGCTTGATGTTGTGGACCCTGGCACCTTGAGGCCGCGCCTGCTTCAACAATTCGGGGGAAAATACGTTGACGGCCGCACAACGAAATCCTCGGCGCTGGATGATGCCTACGGACAGATCGACATGATCTTTGAGGCCACAGGGATTGCCCACGTAGAGTTTGATTTGCTTGACGCCCTGGGCGTCAACGGAGTTTACGTGTTGACAGGAATTCCGGGCGGAGACCGACCATTGCAAATTGATGGAGCGGAGCTGATGCGTCGGCTTGTGCTGCGCAACCAGGTGATGATCGGAAGCGTCAACGCCAGCCGGAAACATTTTGAAATGGCCGTCGAGGACCTCGGAAAAGCTTACAAGGCCTGGGGGGAAACGATGCAGCAGCTCATCACCCATGTCGTTCCATACAGCAAATTCGCCGAAGTCCTGGAGAAACATCCTGACAATGAGATCAAAGCCGTCATCGAATGGAGCAAGCCGAATTGAACCTATGAAAGTCTGGGTCTTCAAAATCAATACCAAACGCGGCTGGAAGTTCGACCAGTATTTTCGCTCCAGGACGCGGGGAAACTACCCCATGGGCGATGAAGGCTGGATCCGAAGCGCCTCCAGCCTTCGTTACCTGCGGGAGGAAGTCAAACGCGGCGATCTGTTCCTCTGCTATGAAACCGACCGCAAGGAGCTGCGAGGCGTGGCGCGTGCAGCTTCAAACGGGCGGGACGCAGGAATGGGGTCATTGATCGATTTCTGCCCGCCGCATCGGGCCGTGAGGTTCCAGAATCCTCTTCGGCGCCGGCCCGATCTCGACCACATCCTGGCTTTCACGCCCCACCGTGGCCGCGGCACCGTGCAGAAAATCGATCGAGATGAGTTTGCCCGCCTCAAGCACATCATGCTGCGCCGGAATCCCGCCCAGGCCCGCGATTTACGCAGGATTCTGGGATAGCGCCCGCGGCTCCGCGCGCACCATTCACCTTCTGTCGGATCTCAGCGCTTTGTGAAGTTCTTCAATCGCGTGATTGGTCAGTTCCAGGGCCTTGGCCCGATGCCCGTGGAAGTCGTGAGCGCCACGCTCCAGCCTGAATCTGGCTTCTTCGAGCGACCTCAGCGCCTGTCGGATTTCGGGGTGGGGCTCAACTCCTCTTTGCCCGACTTCAACCACACGAGCGCCATAAGCTGTCTGCCCGTTGGGCGGCTGTGCGATTGCAGGCCCGCTCAAAGTCATTGTACCCAGCACCACGGCCAATGCAAACATCGCAATCTGTCGTTTATTCATTTTTTCTCCTCCGCAGTCGAGGGCATCATTGTGTGCCCAGCTGTACCATCCCTACTCTTCCTTTTGTTAACCCCGACGCGCCGAATTTGTTGCGCTGAACGCTAACGAATTTCAGGCAGAGACATTGGAAACCAACAAAGTAGGCCTTGCACATTCCGTCGGATTAATGCTAAGAACGTTTGATCCGCTGTCCGCTAGCTTTAGCTTTATTCGCCTATAGTCGCCAAATGAAGAAGTGGATTTCGCATTATTTCCAGCTTGAAGCCAACGGAACGACCTTGCAAAGAGAGGTGGTGGGCGGCATCACCACCTTTCTGGCCATGTCGTACATCATTTTCGTGCAGCCGGGAGTTCTTTCGCAGGCCGGCATGAACTTCCAGGCTGTCCTCTGCGCTTCCTGCCTGGCCGCGGCGCTTTCCACCTTCCTGATGGGCCTGATTGCCAACTATCCGGTTGCGCTGGCGCCGGGAATGGGCGAGAACTTCTTCTTTGTATACACGCTTTGTGCCGCAGCGCCGTTGGGTTTCGGGCTCACCTGGCAGCAGGCACTGGGCGCAGTACTTCTGGCCGGCATTTTCTTTATTGCCATCACCTTGACGGGCATTCGGGCGAAGATTGTCAACTCGATTCCCGATTCGCTAAAGCGCGGCATCGCCGCCGGCATCGGACTTTTCATCGCTTTCATCGGCCTCGAATATGGCGGGCTGGTCGTTGGCTCTCCCGGCACACTGGTGCGCCTGGGAGACTTCAGCCAGCCGTCAACTCTGGCCAGTGTGCTCGGACTGCTGGTCCTGGTGGTGCTGCTGGCCTTCGGCGTGCGAGGAGCCATTCTGCTGGGCATCCTGGCCACCACCGCTATCGCCGCCGCCTTCGGCCTCATCCATTTCCACGGCATCTTCTCAACCCGGATTTATCTTGCGCCCACTTTCCTGAAATTTGATCTGCGCGGACTTTTCGCAATCGCGCCTTCAACGCTGGGCGCAGCCATCTTCGTGCTTTTCTATCTGGCGCTGTTCGACACCGTGGGGACGCTGGTCGGCGTGGGACAGCAGGCCGGATTGGTGAAGGAGGGCAAACTTCCCCGGGCGGGACGCGCGTTGTTCGCTGACGCTGTGGGAACAACTGTCGGGGCCGCGCTCGGGACGTCAACCATCACCTGCTACATCGAATCGGCTGCCGGTGTTTCCGACGGCGCCCGCACCGGCCTGGCCAACATGGTAACGGGAACCCTGCTGCTGGCCGCCATGTTCTTCAGCCCGTTGGCCTCAATGATTGGCGGCGGCGTTCAGACCGGCACGGCCGGCGGCTCTGCCATGCTTTATCCAACCCTGGCTCCGGCACTGATTGTCGTCGGCTCGATGATGCTCAAAGTGGTCCGGGAGTTCAACTGGGACGATCCGACGGAATACCTTCCGGCATTCCTGGTCCTCGTTGGCATACCCCTCACCTTCAGCATCAATCGATTCCCAGCGAGTTGAGTTTGCGGTACAGATGCGTGCGCTCCATGCCCACGCGCTCCGCAAGCTTGCCGACCTTGCCGCCACACAATTGCAACTGCTG
>DATEKC010000216.1:0-65684 GCA_035277665.1 Terriglobia bacterium | reverse complement strand
GATAACGGAAGGGAAAGTGGGCGACGGTCAAAAACGACTGCCGCCCACTTTGCGTTTACGAACCTCTCATCCCACATCCACCAGGCGATTCATCTGGAACTCAGTCTCAGCCGGCGTGGCTGAAACTTGATTGGCGGTAAGCTGTGCGATCGCGGCGCGCTCTGTTCGGAAGGTTGTTTTCGGGCGGGACATTGAAACTGGATATTAGGCAAAGACACGCTGGATTTTAGCACCGAGGCGATTCAGCTTTTCCTCGATACGCTCGTAGCCGCGGTCGATGTGATAGACGCGATCGATGAGCGTTTCGCCCTGGGCCGCGAGCCCTGCCAGGACCAGAGATGCGCTAGCGCGCAGGTCGGAAGCCTGCACGTTGGCCCCGCTCAGAGGTGTTTTGCCTCGCACCACCGCCCGGCGGCCATTCACAACGATATCCGCTCCCATCCGCATCAATTCCAGCGCGTGAAGGAAACGATTCTCGAAAATTGTTTCAGTAATCACGGAAGGCCCCTGTGCCTGGGTCATCAGCGCCATATACTGGGCCTGCATGTCCGTGGCGAAGCCTGGATATTCTCTGGTGGTTACGTCGATTGCGCGAATGGCGTGTCCCGCAGAAACTTCCAGTTTTCCCGGTCCGGATTCGCGGATTTGCGTGCCAGACTCAGTGAGCTTATTGATCACGGCGCTTAGATGGGAAGGATTCACATGGTCAAGTACGAGATGGCCCCCTGTAATTGCGGCCCCTGCCAGGAAGGTTCCTGCTTCAATCCGGTCAGGGATGACTTCGTGCTCGGCCCCGTGCAACTGGCTCACTCCCTGAATTCGAATCTCGTCAGTCCCGGCCCCATTAATCCGGGCGCCCATTTTGATGAGCAATTCGGCAAGATTAACAATCTCCGGTTCTCTCGCCGCATTCTCGAGAACGGTTTCTCCGTCTCCGAGTGCGGCCGCCATCATCAGGTTTTCCGTCCCGGTCACGGAAACCACGTCAAAAGCGAAAGCTGAGCCGCGGAGCCGGTCGGCCCGCGCGTCGATGTAACCGTGCTCAATCTGAATCGAGGCTCCGAGCTTTTCCAATCCCTTGATGTGGAGATTCACGGGACGCGCTCCGATGGCGCATCCGCCCGGCAACGATACGCGGGCATGCCCAAAACGGGCCACCAGCGGCCCCAGGACCAGGATGGAGGCACGCATCTGCTTGACCAGCTCATAGGGAGCCATCGGGTTTAGTAGCCGGCGCGCTTCAATTTCCACCCGGTTGCCGTGCTCTTCATGGGTCACGGATGAATCCACGCCCAGTTCGTCCATCAGGCTGCGCATGGTTCCGATGTCGCGGACCCGCGGCACATTTCGCAAGACAATCGGTTCCGCCGTGAGGAGCGCCGCTGCCATGGCAGGCAGGGCGGCATTCTTGGCGCCGCTGATGGTGACCTGCCCTTCAAGCGGGCGGCCGCCGGTGATCAGAAATTTATCCATATTCGCTTCCAATGTCCGGGCGCGGGGCTAAAGGACGGGCCGGCCTCGAACGTAAGTCTGGGTCACATAAAACTCCTGGTCAAGGACCGCCAGGTCCGCGTCTGCGCGTGGAGCAATCACACCCTTCCTGGTTTCGAGCCCTAAGATCCTGGCCGGATTGCTGGTAACGCACGGCAGGCATTCTTTATAACTGAGACCGGTGTAAGCTGAAAGGTTGCGCAAAGCGGCATCCAGCATGATGGTGCTTCCTGCCAGGTTGCCATCAACTGTCCGGCACACTCCGCCGGCCACGTGCACGGTGAAATTGCCCAGGCGGTAGTTGCCGTCCGGCATGCCTGCTCCGCTCAGGCTGTCGCTCACCAGGATCAGGCGCTCCACTCCCTTTTGCCGCACCATCAGGCGGATGGCTGTGGGCTCGACGTGGATGCCATCGCAGATCAACTCGGCGCTCACGCGATCATCCGTCAGCACCGCCCCGACGATTCCCGCGTCGCGATGCAGAAAAGGACGCATGGCGTTGAAGCAATGAACGGCATGGGTTGCTCCGGCTTCGATGGCGCTTTTGGCTTCTTCGTAATTCGCGTTCGAGTGCCCGATGCCGACTTTCAGGCCTTTGCTCCGCGCGTACTCCAGCACTGCGAGCGCGCCTTCAAGCTCTGGCGCAAGCGTCAATATGCGCGCCGTGCCATCCGCCGCATCCAGGAACCGGGCAAGCAATTCAATGGAAGGCTTCTGAATCTGCGATGCCGGGTGTGCCCCCCGCCGCTTCACATTTAGAAATGGGCCCTCGAGATGAATGCAAACCGGCTGTGCGCCGGAAATCTTGTCGGAAACCACATGGGAACTGTTGGAGGCACGAATGATGTCCCCCAGCCCTTTGGCCGCGTTGAGTGTTCTTTCCAGGCTGGCCGCCACGGTGGTTGCCGCATAGGAGGTTGTTCCGTGGCGCGCCAGGTACTTGCCCACGGCCGCCACCGCTTCAGGGGTGGCCTCCATCAGGTCATAACCGACGGCGCCGTGGATGTGGATATCAATGAAGCCCGGAACCACCGTGCGGTCCTGGTAATCGATGACCGCCGCACCCTGGGGGATTTTCACCTGCTCGCGGGGGCCGACTTTGGCGATCCGGTGGCCTTCAACCAGAATCACTCCATTGCGGATCTCTTCCGCCGGAGTAAAGATGGTCCCCGCAATGATGGCTTTGACAGCTTTCATGATTTCCCCCTGGAGGCTCTAGTGCGGCGAGCGTGAGCCTGGTCTTTAAGGTAATCTGCGCGCGCCTTTCGAAGTGTGCGCGCCGTGTTGGGTTCCTGTTTCAGAATGCGGAGAGCCTCCTTCTTAGGGATGTTCCTCCAGATCATCAGGAGAGCGGCGGGAAGGTTAGACCCTGAGGCCGCCATCGCTCGCGCGGCTTTTGCAGGATCAGCTCCCGTGGCCTTCACTATGATGGAGCGCCCGCGTTCCCGGAGCTTTTCATTCTTCATCTCCATATGGATCATCAATCCGGAGAAAACGCGCCCGAGCTTCACCATTGTGGCCGTTGAAAGCATGTTGAGCACAAGTTTCTGGGCCGTCCCGGCTTTCATCCTGGTTGAACCGGCAATCACCTCGGGCCCTACATTGACGGCAATTTCGACGTCCGGGAGCCCTCGCATGGGAGAGTCGGGATTGGCCGTGACGCCGACGGTTGCCGCCCCTTTGCGTTTTCCGTAGCGCAACCCTTCAAGAGTGTAGGGAGTCCGGCCGCTGGCGGCAATTCCCACCAGAACGTCATTCCGGTTCAGGCCAATGTGTTCCAAGTCCCGACGCGCGCTGGAGCGATCGTCTTCAACGCCCTCGCCGGCCTTGAACATTGCCTTGGGGCCGCCCGCGAGCACGGCCATCACTTTGTCGGTGCCGAATGTCGGCTGGCATTCGGATGCATCCAGCACGCCGAGCCGTCCGCTGGTTCCTGCGCCCAGATAAATCAGCCGGCCTCCATTCGCCATGGCATTGGCGGCCAGATCAACTGCCCGGGTGATTTGCGGCAATGCCTTTCCTACTGCCACAGCAACCTTCCGGTCTTCGCGGTTCATCAGGGCAAGAATTTCCCGCGTATTCTTTGTATCGAGGAAGTCGGCGGCAGGGTTCTTTCTTTCAGTGATACGTTCTCTTGATGGGCTTTTCATTTCAGGCGGTCTGCAGGAATACCCGGTGCTTTTTTCCGCATTCAGAATCAGAAATCAGTTTCAGGTCCAGCCAAACCAGGAAGGATGTGTCGATCCAACCGTGGCAAACGCTCTCTTCTCGCGTGGCTAAAATCCTGATTATCTAATCACCAACCGTCCTGCAACCCAACAGTGTACCAATTCCGGACATTCTTATGTGGGCCATTCCGTCGGGGTACTATTGCTGCACAATTGCACCATGCAGATTTCGTTTCCCACGTCGCGGCCTCACCTTTCATCGAATCTTTGTTTGACACGAACCCCTGAGTTTATAGCAAAATGCTTTACTCGCATCAATAAATCAAGGGGGAGCGTGGAATGCGTATATTTCAAGGTTTCAAAGCTTTTTTCCTATTCCTTGTCATAACCCTAGTGGCTCCAACGGCCACGCCTGCACAGGTTCGCCGCCGCCGACCCACCAGGAGCTCGAACACTATTGCCGGACGCCTCCGCCAGTTGCCGGGAGTAGTGGAAAAGGCCATGCAGCAGGGCAAGCTCCCCGGGGCCGTGATTGTGGTGGGCCACGACGGCAGAATCGTTTACCGGCGTGCCATTGGCTATCGGCAACTGGTTCCAAGAAAACTCCCTGCGCGCATGGACACGATGTACGACATGGCGTCCTGCACTAAGATCTTAGCCACCACCACTGCAATTATGCAGCTTTTCCAGGAAGGCAAGATTCGACTGGATGACCCTGTTTCCGAGTACTGGCCGGAGTTCGGGACCAACGGCAAACAGAACATCACGGTGCGCGAGTTGATGACTCACTATTCCGGCCTGCCGCCTGACCTGGACCTCAGCAACGACTGGTCCGGGTACGACACGGCGATGCAGATGATTGTTGACACCGCTCCCATATTTCCCGCCGGAACGCGTTTCCTGTACAGCGACATCAACTTTGAAACCCTGGGCGAACTGGTCCACCGCATCAGCGGAGAGCCGCTCAACGTCTATTGCGAGCGGCACATCTTCAAACCTTTGGGGATGACGAGCACGCTGTTCATTCCCCCGGCATCGTTGCGTTATCGAATCGCGCCAACCCAGCATATCAGTGGAACCACGGGTCCCATTCTGTGGGGCGAGGTCCACGACCCGACGGCGCACCGGATGGGCGGCGTTGCCGGGCATGCGGGACTTTTTTCTGACGCCCATGACCTCGCCATTTTTTGCCAGATGCTGCTGAACGGCGGGGTTTACCACGGGGTGCGCATCCTGAACCGCCTCACTGTGGAAAAGATGACAACGCCGCAAAGTCCGGTGGACAAAATGGCGGTGCGCGGCCTTGGCTGGGACATTGCTTCACCTTTTGCATCCAATCGTGGCGAGCTTTTTCCCGTTGGATCGTTTGGCCACACGGGCTTCACGGGGCCATCGATCTGGATTGACCCCGTCACTCGGACCTACGTTGTTTTCCTCTCCAACCGTGTTCATCCCAATGGGACAGGCGACGTGGTTGCGCTGCGGTCGATGATTGACACGGCCGTCGCGGCCGCCCTGGGGCCGGTTTCCGAGCAACGCGTCCTGAACGCCCGCAAGTCATTGACCGGCTATTACGAGCTGATGCGGAGTTACCGCGTGAGCGGGTTGCGGAACGGCAACGTGCGGACCGGAGTCGATGTTCTGGAAAAGGAGAACTTTGCGCCCCTGAAGGGCTTGCGCGTTGGCCTCATCACCAACGCAACCGGGGTGGATTCCGACGGACAACGGACAATTGATTTGCTGAACCACGCGCCCGGAGTCCAGCTTAAAGCCATCTTCAGCCCGGAACACGGCCTGTGGACCGAAGCGGACAGCACCGTAGCATCCACCACTGACCCAGCCACCGGCTTGCCGGTTTACAGCCTTTATGGCAAAACCCGGCGGCCCACCGCACAGATGCTCACCGGGGTGGACGCCCTGGTGTTTGACATTCAGGCTGTGGGTGTGCGCTTTTACACCTATATCACGACCATGGCATATTGCATGGAAGCGGCGGCCAAAGACCACCTCGCTTTCTACGTGCTGGACCGGCCCAACCCGCTTGGCGGGTCCGTTGTCCAGGGGCCGATTCTTGATTCGGACTTGCGATCGTTCGTCGGCTATTACCCGCTACCTGTCCGCTATGGCATGACGATGGGGGAGTTGGCGGAAATGTTTAATAGCGAGGAACACCTGGGCGCTGATCTGCACGTGATCAAAATGCAGGGGTGGGAGCGGACTGACTGGCTCGATGAGACTGGGCTGGAATGGAAGGATCCTTCGCCCAACCTGCGCTCGCTGACCGAGACGATCCTCTATCCCGGAGTCGGGATGATTGAGGGCGCCAACATCAGCGTCGGACGCGGAACCAACACGCCCTTTGAACTGCTGGGCGCACCATGGATCAACGGGAAATGGCTGGCGGTTTACCTGAATTCGCGCGAGATTCAGGGTGTACGCTTCCTTCCGATGGACTTCACGCCCAAGAGCAGCAGATTTGCCGGACAGGTGTGTCATGGTGTCCAGATCTATCTGGTGGACCGTCAGGCGCTTGACGCGCCGGAACTCGGCGTTGAGCTGGCCTCGGCTCTCCATCAACTTTATCCCAAAAAATTTGAACTGGATAAGACGCTTCCCCTGGTGGGGGCGCAATGGGTTGTTGACGACATCCGAAACGATTTCGATCCCGAACGCATTGAATACCTCTGGCAGGACCCCCTGATGAAATTCCGGCAGATGCGCGCAAAGTATCTGCTGTATGAGTAAGCGGGGATGAGGCACGAGAATCGCTGAACCGGGTTGCGGATGTTCCGGAGGCTTCGTCGCGGCGACCAATTGAATGGTCCTTCGGACGGTGCTTTGCGAATGTTAAATTCCGATTGGTTGGTGTGGAAGTTTTCCGCAGCCTCGTGCTGAATGCTGAAGGTTCCTGCCGCGGCCCACTCAGGGAGGCTAGTGGCCGCCTCGGGCCGTGACAGGCAGCATGTCCTAATCCTGCCCTCCCGCACCCAAACGCAGCGCCCCCACGGTGAATTCCCGCAGGACGTTGGCCGCGGTAGCTGGTGTTGACGTTACGGGAAACCGTGGTATGCTTTTTTGCTGCGATAGTGCCGTCCCCGTGGAACTTCATCATCTCAAGGTCAGGACGGGGGGAGGGTGAATTGAGAAAGAAGTATTCGGTCGTCATCGTAACAACCATCATCCTGTTTGGTATCGCTGTGCCATCGGCCTGGGCGAGAAAGAAAAAAGCCCAATCCGTCAGCCCGGACGATCCCACTTACAAAGTCTTTCAGTTGTTAGACGACTCCTATGGCGGCAAGCTGAGTGATTACTACCTGCTTGCGGACCTGTACGTAGACCCGCAGAATCCGTCGAACCAACTCCAGCATGTGATTCGGGTAGATTATGACAAGAGCCGTTTTTTTGGACGGTTCCGGGTTTACGTGCGGAGCGTAGGCAAGCTGACTCCTGCCCAAATGGGCACTTACGACCTCAAGCAGATTTACGACTTTGGGGAATCCGACGACGCTGAATTTGAAAAGATCAATCCGGGACCTCTGGGCGAGACGGGTGATTTATACATGCAGGCGACCGCCGACGGCCCGCTGGCCCCTGCACCAATTACGGACGAGGCCCGCCAGGAATACGACATGCTGATTACCAAGTACATCCTGCCGGCCTTGCAAAAGAAGTGAATCCCGCGTTCCGGCTGCCTGGCGTGTGCGAAGCGGAGCAGCGGGACAGACATTATCTGGCCTGCGCCCAGATGTGTAGGAACTCTTCTTCGTATCCCGCTGAGACTTTGGGATCGCGAATGAAGATAGCGTTTTCAAAGTTGTAGTTGGTGGCGCTCGTGGTCCAGTTGTAGCTGCCGGTTTCCACCTGGTAATGGTCAAAAACAGCGAACTTGTTGTGCATTAATGAACGCTGTCCTCGAAATCCTTCGCTGAGCCGGACGGGAACACCCACAGACCGGAGATACCTGACCTCTGAATGCTCGTCCATGGACTGCCCGGCGTCGGTGACAATCCGCACTTTTACTCCCCGCCTGTGGGCGGCCTGAATGGCCGCCGCAATATCCGGCTGAGTGATGCTATAGACTGCGATATCGAGGGCGTTCCGGGTGTGATTGATGGCGCTGATGATTCGGTCGGCAATGCGGTCACGATCAGAGAAATACGGTCCCTGAATAGACGAGACGCCTGTAATGGTGACCGGAACCGTCGGAGGGCGTTCGACATGGCCCTGTTGTTCATACCCCGAAAAATAACCGTAGGCGATTGCGCCTGCCAAAACGAGGACGAAAAGGGCCGGGCGCTGAAATCGAAAATTCATGAGAGCCTTTCGTTTTCCCATATTAATATCGGCTGAATGACGGGCTGCCTGTGAAGCAAAAGGAAGGGTTGTTCCCTTTCCTCACCTCCGAAAAGGAAAGCGACGGAAGTCTTTATCCCGGGTCAAAGACCAGGTGCCTCATATCTCCCATCCGCTGGCGGCTGGCTGTCGCGCATTGCTGAAACCATTGGCCAGATGCGCGGATCTTCCATTCCCAGCCTCCAGGCGGCGAAGCCCCGGAGTCGATAACGTTCCAGCAGCCTGAGTTTTTCCTGAATGCTGCGGGCGTTCTCATACCACACGCTCCGGACAGTTCCTTCAGTCCGGTACTCGAACCAGGGTGAACGTTGCCTTTCGTCCCATTGTGGCGTGAGTGAAAGGCGGTTGAGCAGGGCCCGTGTCCTGGGGTAGGGCATCGTCCGCGCCTCGATGCTGCGCCCGTTATTGGTCCACTCGCGGCCGTAGAGGGCGATGCCCAGCAGCAACTTATAGGGCGGAACGTGGCTGACGGCATAATCCAGCGCGCTTTTCACCCAGTCGTAGCCCGCAATGGGGCCGGGCGGGCCAAGGCGGCCGGAATTGTCGTAGGCCATCAGGGTCAGGAAGTCTGCTGCGCTGGCCAATCCGGGATAATCATAGGCTGCCGCCCATTGGCCGGGGACGGAGTCCAGGAAGCGCGGAACGACGGCGACGCTCAGCAACCGCCCGTCGCGGTGGAACTCTCTTGCAGCATCATGTACGAACCGGGTATAGAGGTTGATGTCGTCAGGGGCAATGTTTTCGAAATCAAGTTGAAAACCCAGCAGGCTTTCATTTCGGGCAATCTCCACGAGTTTCCGAATGAAGCGCTTTTGCAGAGGATGGTTGTGGAGGAGCGCTGAAGCGACCCGCCGATCAAAATCCTGGTTATAAATCAGGGCCATCACCGGCAGCTTTGCCTGTCTGGCCGCTTCCGAAACGGCCGGGGGCATGCTTCCTTGGATGTTTCCGTTTTGGTCCATCCAATAGCACTGTGGGGCCAGAATCGTCATGTCTGACGCATGCTCAAGGACAGAATCGAGACCGAAAGTGTCTCCGATGGTGTAATACATGGCAAGCGGCCTGGCGGCCACCACCCGTTCTCTCATTGCGTTCAGCGTGACCCCATCCGTTCCTTGATCTGCCTCATTACGGCGGGAGATAGCCTCAGGCGCCGTGCGATCTGAATCTCTCGGACTACGGTGCGCCGTCAGAATTGCTGCGGGTAGTAGCGTCACAATCAGGAAAGCAACAACAACAGGTACACGGTTCAGGTGTCGCGTCAACAGGGCCCTCGTTCTCAATTGTTTCGACGAGATTAATCGCAGCGCTCCCCGTTCGTCAAGACTAGAAGTCTGAGGCGGCGGGGTTTCCCGATTTCAGTGGGATGAGTTTGAAGTGCGCAGTATCATGCTGGCGATCCATCCGCCAAAAAAGGTTATCAGCGTGCCGATCACCACGTACCACGTCCAGGCGATATTGACGATGCCATAGGCATTGCCCACCACAATCAGGATTAGAACGGCCAGGCCCATCGCTGCGCCCGTGAGTGTGCCACGTGAGTTCGCCCGTTTGGTCAGAACCCCCAGCAGGAATATTCCCAACATCGCCCCGTAGGGGATTGAGGCGATGGTCAATGCCAGAACCAGGACACCTTCATGCAGATATTGCGAGATTACCGCGATCAGGATCAGCACGCCTCCCCAGAACAGCGTCAGGCCGCGTGAAACGCGCAAGTAATGTTTCTGGTCCGCATTGGGACGGACAAAGGGCCGGTAAAAATCCACCACCGAGCTGGATGCCAGCGAATTGAAAGCCGCGCTCAGGTTGGCCATGGCTGCCGCGATGATGGCTGCGGTCAGCAGGCCGGCCAGCCCAACCGGCAGTTGGGTGACCACGAATGTCGGATAGATTTTGTCCGGGCGAGTAAAAGGATGTGCCGGGGGATGAAAATGGTAAAAGGCAAACAGGACGACGCCTACCACCAGGAAAAGCGCGAACTGGAACAGGATCACCAACCCGCTGGCCAGCAGCGCGCCCTGGCTTTGCCTCTTGTTCCTGGCGGCCAGCAGACGCTGCACGATCAACTGGTCCGTTCCGTGGCTGGCGCTGGTGAGGAATGTGCCACCGATCACCCCGGACCAGAACAGATACGGCTGGTGCCAGTTGAAATGGAAGTTGAAGATAGTAAACTTGTGCCCTGAAATGCTTGCCAGGTGGGCAATTTCCGTCCATCCGCCCGGAACGGCATGGACTGCCAGCAGAAGTGCAATGACGGTCCCGATGACGTAAATCGAGAGTTGTGTCACATCAGTCCAGATGACGGCAGTGAGTCCGCCTTTGAAGGTATAGAACAGGGTGAGGGCGGTGATAATCAATACGGCACTCAGGACTCCTGTCCTGAAAATCACCTCGATCACGATCGAGATGGCGAAGACGCGTACGCCTTCCGCCAGCGCGCGGCTGCTCAGGAACAATCCCGCCGTAAATACCTTGAGCCCACGGCCAAACCTCCGTTCAATGAGCTGATAGGCAGTGTAAAGTTCGCCCGCAAAGTATTTGGGGATAAGGACGAAGCTGACGACCACGCGTGCCACAAGGTATCCAAAAACAAGCTGGAGAAACGCCATATCACCGGAGTAGGCGATTCCCGGAGTGCTGATGATGGTGAGGATGCTTGTCTCTGCCGATACAACGGAAAGAGCAATGGCCCACCAGGGGAGCTGGCGACCGCCCAGAAAGTAATCGTGCAGGGTCTTCTGCCGCTTGCCAAAGCGCGCTCCCAGTAGTGTGACCACCACCAGGTAAACGATTACAACGATCAGGTCGATCCAACTGAATGCCAATCATGCCTCTCGGATTGGGTATTGCGGCCTGCCTGCACTGTTCTCCATCTCGGGTCTGGCACATGGAGCAAAAGCAGGGAAAAGCAGGAGCGCGGGGAAGAATCGATTCTACGGACCTTGCGCTGGCGCACCGGGCGGGCCCCCAAGAGAGTTGCTCTGGCCGCTAGCGCCAGCAGCGGATGATTCGTTCTGCCCCGGCGGGGGAAGCGGGGTGGGCGGCGGAAGCGGAATGGGAGCTAACGGGTTGTACCTTTCCCAGAAACTGCGGGCAAAGTCATCGCCTTCTATGGTTTTCACGTGCTGGTAATTGGCTTTCAGATAGGCGCGGAGCGGAGCGAGATGGCTCTGCCCCTGGCCGGCCGCGGGCGACATGTCGAGATCGGACGACCAGTAAACGTACTTGGCGGGGTGTTTTTTGAGCCCGTCGATGGTTTGCTGCACCTGCTCTGGCCTCGTGTAGTCGTTCGAGGTCACAAAGGGAATGGGCGAAGGATCCCGCAGATCCAGCAGGTAATTCATCTCTTCGTCACCGAAGAAATAGTCGCCGGGCTTCGTGTGATCAAGCAGGAACCTGGTTTCTTCGTGCTGGGTCCGATCGAGCACCGCCATGCGGCCAATCGGAAGATTTACTACTTGCCGCCAGCCAAAAAATCGCCCGTGCCATTCGCCGAGGGCAATGGCAATGACGATGATCCACATGGCTGTGACGCGAATCTGTCGAAAACGCCCGGCTGAATTCAGGAACCATACAAACAGGATCACTCCGGGAGCCGCCACCGTGCACAGGCGCAGCCAGGTCGGCGACGGCGCAACACTCAGGAACAGCATCGCCCCCATGAGGGCGATTAGCACCAGCCTGTCCCACGGCTCTGTCGCGCGATCTTCTTTCTCGTCCCAGTATCGAACGAAAAACAGGATGTAAATCAGAGGAACCAGCAGATATATCGAACCCCACAGGGCAAGCGCCGGCATCCTGTACCAGGGATGAAAGGGCGGCATATCGGTCATGTACACGTGGAACGAATTTCCGGCCTGGGAAGAGTAATATCGAAAATTGAAAAGAAAAGTATCGTAAAAGAACGTCCGGAAACCTGCCCGGATAATGAAATAGCCGTTGAGCACGACCACCACAATGACAAAGGCTGACCATACGTACCATTGGGCCGTGCGGAAATTTCTCCAGCTCAGTTGGCGCGTCGTTGCTGCCCACAGCAGGAACAGCGCCAGGCCCACCATCGCCAGGAATCCGCTCGATTGCGTAAACCACATTGCGACGCCGCAAAGGGCCGCAGCGCCTACCAACCGCAGGGCGGAAATCCGGTCGACGAGCACGGCGATCGCGGCCATCACAAATAATGTATTGAACCAATGATGGGTAGCGTCAGGCTGGCTGCGGAAAGGGATCACCACGAACAACACGGCGGGGAGATAAGCTGCCATGCCGGAGATAACCTTCCTGGAAATGGAGATTATCAGGTAGGTCAGCAGCAGCCCAAGCACAATCAGGGTCAGATTCGGTATCCAGGCGCGGCTCCCGAAAATCTTAAACAGGATGAAGTAGAAAACTTCCGTCCCTGGGAATGTGAGTTCAAAAAAGTCCCGGTAGATCACCTTCCCGTGTTGCATCTGCTGGGCATTGAAAAGGAAGTTGGTGGCATCGGTGGAAAGAAAATGAATGGGAATTGCGGGCAGTAGGAAGAGATTCAAGTACAAATACACAAAAGCGCCCGCCAGAATGAGCGTAGTCAGCAACCAGGGTCGTTTTTCGCTAAAAGAGTCCATAGCCAGGTATCGCTTCAACAATGCTCACTATTTGCCGGCCCGGATGATTTGCAGGTTTGCGGCCCGGATGGAACCCTCGCACAGACTAGGAGATTCTAATGGACACAGGCGTACGTGATCAAGCTGAGTTATCCGCATTTGTTCTCCGTCAATTCGGCTTCTGATGATCGCCGCGTGGCGGCGAAGGGAAGAAGTCCTCAAGCGAAACGAGCTCATATCCCATTTCCTTGGCCGCATCAATAATGGCAGAGAGTGCTTTGACGGTTTCGGAGGCGTCGGCCTCCCGCGGCGCGTTCTGATTGCTGGCCGAGGGGCCATTTCTCTTCAGAAGTCCCTGTAAGTAGCCTCCCGGTTTCTGCCGGCCGTCGTGCAGCAGAATGATCGCTCCGGGGCGGAGGCCGGCGTGAACAGATGAGGCGATGGCATCGGCCCCAAGCCTCCAGTCATCCCCGCTTGCCGACCACTGGACCAACTGCAGGCCGCGTTCGCGCAGCACGGGGTAGAGTCCGAACCATCGGGCCCCGTAAGGAGGACGGAAGAACCTGGGCGCGCGGCCGGTGGCTTCTTCTATCACTTTCTGGGTTCGGTCAATCTCCTCAGCGCATTTCGCGCGGTTCATGAAGTAGAGGTAAGGGTGCGACCACGTGTGGTTCCCGATGGCATGGCCTTCTGAACAGATGCGGCGGAGGATTTCCGGATGGCGGTCGGCATCCTGCCCACACACAAAGAATGTAGCCTTTGCATTTTTTGACCGCAGGATATCAAGAATCTGCTGGCTGTAGGGCGGGAGGGGACCATCGTCAAAAGTGAGCGCGATTTTCCTGCCCCCGGCCGGGCCGCGAACAATCGCCGGACCCAGTATTTGCGAACGAGGCCAACTGCAGGCATACCAGAAGAGAAAGCCCAGCGCATCTGCAATCGCCAGAACAATCAGGACACTGAATATGATAGACCATGCCATATAAAGCCGGATGAGGAGGGCGCGGCTTCCGAGACTGCCAATTCCATCCTCTGTATGCCAACGCGTCATTCTGCGTGATTTACAAGCGCGCCGCAAGCCTTTCGGGACATCTTTCGGTTCATAAGTCGCCGGCCTCCGACCGAAAACCTGCCGGGCGATCTGGAACTGGCGGGTTCACTCTCATATAATGCGGAGGTATGGGGGAGTTCCTCAGGGATTGCGAGCGTCTGTAATAACCCCGATGCCTTGCGTTAATTGCGACTGCAGAACTTTGAACCCTCGGAAGGTAATGGTATTTGGCTTCATGAGTGAGACGTGGCTGGAATCCTTGATCGTCTTCAGGTTTAACATCCCCGGCATGCGTTTGTTTTCAGTCAAGATTCCAGGCTTGACTCTGGATACGCACTTTTCTACCGCGATCGGGTCTTCATTGCCTTCGGCTCCATTTAAGAAGTTCCCGGCCGGCATCAAGGTTGTTTGGATTCCCTCTCACCCAGTAAACACCAGGCTGCCGCGGGTCAGCATTCAATCCGGCACCATTCGCTACGTTCCGTCGCAATATCAGCGCTGCTGGATCGATTTGCATGGCGAATTCGACCAATACGAGCGAAAATTCTCGGCGAAATCGAGAAAAAATTTACGGCGGAACGTGCGGAAATTTGCGCAACTTTGTGGAGGCGATATTCGCTGGCGCACTTTTCGCGCTCCGGAGGAAATGGAGGAATTTTGCCGCGAGGCACGGCAAATTTCGTTGCTGACCTACCAGGAAAAGTTGTGGAATTCGGGACTTCCCGGCGATGATGAGTTCCGTCGCCAGCTTGCCGCAGGGGCCGCTCAGGATGCTGTCCGTGGCTACATCCTTTATTGCGGCATACGGCCCGCTGCCTACATTTTTTGCCGGGCTCGCAATGGGTTTCTGCTCTACGAGTACGTGGGTTACGACCCTTGCTTCCAATCATCGTCTCCCGGAGATGTACTTCTTTACCTGGTGATCAACCAGCTTTTCGCAGAGAGAAAGTTTCAGGCTCTCGACTTCGGTCCGGAAATCAGTTTCTATAAGAAGTTTTTCTCAAATCGGACGACTGCGTGCGCGGACGTTTATTATTTTCCCTGCAAGCCCCGGGCTCTATTCCTGCTCTGTGCTCATTCCGGCTTCGAATTCATGTCAAATGCCGCCCGATCGCTGTTGGGTTCTTTTGGGCTTCGAGTGCGCGCAAAACACTTTTTCCGGACGCATTCTGATTGGTTTCGCCCCTCCGGAGCCCAATTGGCAGGAATCGTTCGCAATTCTGTGTTGAATTCCAGGCACAAAGCGATTCTGAGAGATTCCCGTCGACCGCGCATTGAAAATGCCGGCGGGGTTGATACCTCGAACGCTGATGACGCAGTTTGACCAGTTTCCTTCGCCCTCTCCCTCACCGATGCCTGGGCCAGGGAATAAGCAAAAGTTGATGGGCACTGAATTGGACTCTCGGCTCGCAAATAGACCAGGCCGCGTTTGCGGAAGCATTCTAACGTGGCGATTCTGACCTGGAACGTTATCGAGAATTCGCCCGCAGAGGCTGCAATCTGTTACTTTGGCAGAGCGTCGAAAATTGCCTGAGGAGATTCTCCCAGGTCGATCGCCAATGGTTTTCGGAATGACCTGCGCAAAGACTGCCTCAATCGCTTGAGGATTTTCAGCAGGCTGACCAAGCCCAGATACGTCCCAACGTAATGCAGCCGGAGGCCTGAATCCCCGCCCAGCGCTACTATTCCGCTCTGGATTAATCGTTGACTCTCGCGCCGCGAACAAGTGGGCAGGAAGCGCAGAGAACGCGCCCGGATAACGCTGCGTGCCAGGGCATCCAATTGCGGGTCCCGCCGGGCTTCCCTTAAAGTCTGCGAATAGATTTTCAGCCAGGATCGGAATGAGTCATTGGCCTTGTTGGTCAGATTGCCGGCGTGGCGCCGGTAAAGATAGAGCCTTCGCTTCACGCAGAGGCAAAAAGTTCCCGCTATCAATGCGCGGAAAACCCAGTCAATGTCTTCTGAGAACCATCCAAATGACTCCACGTCAAAAGGCCCGGTGCGGTTGTAGAGATCTCTTGAAAACACCAGGCCGGAAGGCGCGACCGACTGGATGACCCTGAAGAGGTCCCGCGGTGAATTTACCGGGCCGCATAAGGTTGGAAGGCCCCGGTCCAGAGCTGCTTCGGTAATCATTCCGTTCTCGTTTCGGACAGTTATCCCCTCGCACAACGCCAGGCCTGCTTCAGAATGGGCGCTGAGGGATTCCCACATCGCGGTCAGGTAATGCGGCGACCACAGATCGTCTCCATCAAGAAACGCAATGTGAGTGCCCTTCGCGGCCTGGACTCCCACGTTCCTTGCATCGGCAGGCCCTGCATGAGGTTTCTTCACGTAGCGAAAATCCTGAAACAAGGGACGAAACTGCTCTGCGATTTCCGCGGTGTTGTCTGTCGATCCGTCGTCAACGATCAGAAGTTCAAAGTCCTGCAGGGTCTGCGCAGCAACGGACTTCAGCGCGTCGGGCAAGAGGTGGGCGTAGTTGTAGGTACAGATGACGACTGAAAAACTCATCTTGTTTGTGCCTTCAATCTTCTGCGCGGCCGGCAACGCCGCAGCCTGCACGCTGCCTGCCTTGCGCCCGTTTCCACCCGTTAAGGCGTTACGAATTGTCACAGGCTTTGAAAGATTATTTCAGGCGGCGCTGTGAGATCAAGGCACTGCATCGCGGCGTGCCGCTTTCCCGCCAGCCGCCTCCCCCATTTCAACGGCCTCAGCGCATAGCTCGACCCCAGATAGGTTGAAAGATAAGTGCAGCGAAGGATGAAGTCTCCGCCGAGGGCTTCGATGCTCCGGGCCAGCAGCGACCGGCCTTCAGAAGGCGGGCAGATTCCCATCAGCCGCATGACGTAGCTGCGCGTGAAGCTTCTCGCCCGGTGTTCACATTCCTCACCCAGGCGGCTTGACCGCAGCCGCTCTTTGTAGATGGTGAGCCACGTTTCGAGGTAGGCGATGGGATCGCTGGTCAGATTGCCGCCGTGATAGCGATGCAGAAACAGCTTCTGATCAATCCGCGCGCAATCCGCCCCGGCCAGCGCGGCACGGATCACCCAGTCAACATCGTCGCCATGGGAGAAACGAGTGTCAAACGCGCCAACTCTGTCGTAGAGAGATTTTCGAAATACCATGCCGGAAGGCAAGAAATTGTCGCACACCGAGAAGAGGCCCTCAACAGACTCGATGGGCCCATCGAGCGAGGGCATGCCGGGCGGAAACACAGGGCGTATCACCTGCCCATCGCTCATCACGCGGACGCCGTCACAGAAGAGGATCTCCGTCCGCGGGCTCGACTCGAACGTCTTCCGAACAGTTTCCAGATAACGCGGCGACCACACATCATCGGCATCCAGAATGGCAATGTGTGTTCCATTGGCCCTTTGCACGCCGTGGTTCCTGGCGTCGGCGGCTCCTCCGTTCGTCTTTTTCAGGTAATGGCAATCCCGGAATTGCGGCAGAAACCGCTCAACGATTTCCTCCGTGTTGTCTGTGGACCCGTCGTCCACAATCAGAAGCTCGAAGCCGGTCACTGTTTGCGCCGCGAGCGCCCGCAAGGCATCGGGAAGCAGGTGGGCGTAATTGTATGTCGTAACAACTACTGTGAATCCAGCGCCGGCGGCCGGCGAATCCCCCTTGGTGCTCTGTCCTCCTTGTGTGCTCATAGTTCACTGACAACGCCGGTAGACTTCCGGGAAGTTTCTGATTCATCCTCCCGTCCGCTGCGGCCCTCCTGCCGCCACGCGTGCACAGGCCCCTTGTAGAGCCCTTTCCTCATGAGGAACGCCTTGGTTATCTGGCGCAAATCGCTGCCTGTCGCCATCTTGCAGGCGAACTCCGGCAGCGTGTCGACTTCTGCCAGGCTTATTCGCTTCAGGGTGAGCGGGTCGTCCGACCAGTTCAGTCCTTCCTGCGTGGTCAGGCCCACTTTGTAGCCGGCGCGCGCCACCACGCTGCGCACCCGCATGTCAGCCAAACCCCATGGATAGGCGAAGCCCGGTACCTCGGCGCCCAGAAAATCTTCCAGCTTGCGCTTTGAGTCCCCCACCTCGCGCGCGAGTTCGTGGTCCGGTAGATCCGTAAGCTGCGCGTGCGTTAGCGAGTGCGATCCAAAATGGACGCCATGGCGGTGCAGTTCGCGAATCTGCTCGAGCGTGAGCAGGCGCTTTGGTTCGCAGCCGCCCGCCGCGTCCCACTCATTGGTTTTCCCAATGCGGTCAACCACTACAAACACGGTTGCCTGCAAACTCAGGCGTTCCAGGACGGGGAAGGCGTTGTGCATAAAATCTTCGTAGGCGTCATCGAAGGTCAAAATGACCCGGCGACCGGCCGTGTGTCTGTCCCATTCGGTGGGCAGGGCAGATGTGTAGCCCAACCTGGCGAGTCTTTCCATGAAGCGCCTGAAGCGCTCGGGCGATATTGCCAGCGACTTCATTCTCAGTTCGGTTGGAGCTGACACCTCGTGCAGCATCAGGATGGGAGTTCGGGAAGGATACAACTCGCGCAGAGTTTCGATGGTTTCACCCGCGGCGCGAATGCCTTTCCAGTATTCCGCGGCGGTCGCGCGGTACCAGAGGCGGAAGCATCGGCGCGAGCTAGTGAGGTCCGTCGCTTTCCTGGCCACAGATGCTGCCAGTTGAAAAATCCCCGGAGCGTGCCATGCCGCGCGATGCGCCAGTTTCCGCATCGGGCTTCCGCAATGCATCTGGGCCAGCAACTGAAGCCGCGCGTTGAACTGCTTTTTTTCGCGCCGGCGGTAGACGTCGAGCCGGCCGGCACGGCGCAGGATGTCGTAGTGCTGCGTGACGCAATCCTTTGTGTCATGGTGATGTACGATGGCATCAGGCTCGAACCTGAACAGCACTCCCCGGTTGTACAACCGGGCGCCGAAATCGGTATCCTCATCGAGAGAGCTCAATTTTTCATCGAACCCGCCCAGCGACAGAAAAGTCTCACGGGAAATCGAAGTATTCAATCCAAAGGCAGCCACTTTGCCGAACTCGAGCGAATGGTTCTTGAGGCAGTTTTCAAAATGGGCGAGGTCAGGAATTCGGGTTTCGCGCAGAAACTGCTCAGTCCGCGAATTGGCGGGACGGGCCGGGACGTCCACCACTTTCCCCAGCACACCGATTTCCTGCGGCCCGCGGTAGGCGCGGTGATGCTTCAAATGGTGATGAATCCATTCAGGAACGGGGCGGGTGTCGTCGTCCAGGAAGATCAGGATGTCCGATTCTGCCAGGGCAGCGCCGGCGTTGCGCGCAGATGCCTGGCCTTTGTGTTCGGACACAAAAATCCAGCGCAAAGGGAATGCTGCCTTGTATGTGCCGGCAAGTGAGCGTGTCACCGCATCCTCGCCGTCCACCACGACAATTACTTCAAAGTTTTTTTCCGTCTGCCGGCTTAAAGACTCCAGCGTTTCGCGCAACACGGCGGATCGCTGCCGGGTCGGTATGATCACGCTGCAGTTCACGGGTTGCGGAGCATTATCCATGGAAGTTTGTATCGCACCGGCCGCTTTGGGATTCCATCCCGGTCGCCTGCCTCAGTTTCCGGCGCAATCGTAGGCGAACTTGAAACCGTCCACTCCCGGGCCGCGCGCCACGTCGGCCTGGCGGTCCTCCTTTTTGCAGCCTCGCGTCTGGAGCGTCACATAAATGGAGCCGGGAATCAGGCTGACAGCAGCGAAACCGTCCTGGCCCGTTTGCGCTTTCAGGTTCTCCACAATCGCCTCGGCGGAATACAAAATTGCAATGCTGGCTTTTTCCAACGGACGGCCCTTGCTGTCGACAATATGGAAAAGCACGGGCTTGTGCAGCATGCGCTCGGGCGTGTTGACCTCGGCGGGCACTACCATAATCTCGGCCGTTGCGGGCGAGCCTGCGTCTGTGACATCGACGTGGCGGAACACCGAGGTGTCATGATCCGCCCCGGGTTGGCGCACCGCCAGCCAGTAACGGCCCAGCGGCAGGTCCGCGAATGCAAACCGCCCGTCGTCGCCCGTCAACATCTGATCGAGCGGGTTTTCGTTATCGTCCTCCAGAGTCACCAGCGCCTGGCCAAAGGTTCGTCCAATGGAGTCGAGCACCGTTCCTGCAACTGAGCCCTGGCCTGCTGGCGGATGCAGGTTTAATTCCACCGTATTGCTGGCAGCCTGGCCATGCCACAGGTTGGCATTGATGTCGCGCGCCAGGGCTTCAGCGTTGGAATAAGCCGCCGAGTAAATAACCGAAAATCTGTATGCGCCCCAGCCAGGCTGACTTCCCCCGCTGGTTTCCGCGGGCTCAACGTGGATGTTGACTCTTTCCTGATAATCTCCTCCCGGCTCCAGGCGCACCAGCCTGGGGTGGGGCATGGCGTCAGGCGCCATGGCGAACCCGCTGCCTGCCGCCTGCTTTGCGCTTCCGCCCGCTGCGGCTTGCGGTGCCAGTCGAATTTCGAGCTGCGATCCGCCATAAGGCTGTCCGGGGGGCAGGCCGGTAGGCACCGGCGCCAGTAACTCCAATCGATCGCCAGGCAACTCGCTCATGGCGGGGCGGTAGAGCCACAGCGTCTGCTGGCCGGAGTTATGGAAGTGCAGCAAGGCACGCACGGGATTGGGCGCGACAATATTTTGCTGCTCGACAGAGATCAGGAGTTTCAGGTCCTGGGCGCGGCCTGGAACCGCCGGCAACAGCGTGACAAACAGTACGGCCGCCAGGGCACGAAATTGATTCACAGCTAGTATTCTACTCGAATTCAATTTTCCTCAAAATGTGTTAGTGCACGCGCAGGATGAGGCATTTCAGATAAAGGGTTTCAGGCACGGTCAGCAGGATGGGATGGTCGCGGCCTTGAGTGCGGCGCTCCACGACGGTGACGGTCCGGTGGGCGTCCAGGGCTGCGCTGGCGATTGCCTCCAGAAAGTCCGCCTCCGTCACATGATAGGAACAACTGCAGGTGATGAGATAGCCGCCGGGGTTGAGAATTTTCAGCCCTCGAAGATTTAGCTCTTTGTAGCCGCGCAGCGCGGAAGCGAGGTTTGAGCGCTGCCGCGCAAAGGCCGGAGGGTCCAGCACCACCGTGTCAAAGCGCTCGCCGGCCTGGTCCGCGGCTTTCAGAAAATCAAAACAGTTGGCTTCCTTCCACTCGATGTTGGAGAGGTCGTTCAGCCCTGCGTTGCGCTGCGCCAGGCCAAGCGCGTCCTGAGAAGAATCGATGGCCAGAACGGAGTCGCACCGGCGGCTGATGTTGAGGGCAAATCCGCCGCCATAGGTGAAGCAATCCAGCGCACGGCCGAAGGCATAGTTTTGCGCCGCATGCTGGTTTTCACGCTGGTCAAGAAAGCCGCCCGTCTTCTGGCCTTCCAACAGGTTGAACGCAAACCGGATACCGTTGATCGAAACGATCACTTCTTCAGGGGCCTCACCGGCCAGGATTCCTTTCGTAGGCTCCAGCGCCTCCAGCGTGCGGACGGCTACATCGTTCCGTTCCACGATGCCGCGCGGCGAAAACTGTTCCTGCAGAATTTCGGTGATGCTGGATTTCAGCTTTTCCATTCCCTGGCTGAGAGTTTGCAGAACAAGATATTCTCCGTAGCGATCAATCACGAGAGATGGCAGCAGGTCGCCTTCAGAGGCAACAAGGCGAAAGGCCTCTGAGTCTTTCACTACCTGTCGGCGATAATCCGCCGCAGCCCGGATCCGCTCGGCCAGGAACTCACGGTCGAAAGGGCGCTTTTCGCGGGTAAGGAAGCGCAGGGCGATTTGCGATTTGTCGCTGTAAAGCGCCTGCCCGAGAAACCTCTTCCGCCGGTCCTGGACGGTGACGATGCTGCCAGGCGCGACATTCACGGAGGCGGAGATGTCGCTACGATAAATCCACGGATGGCCGGTGAAAACTCGCTCGACTCCGCGCGGGGAGATAGTAATGCTGGCTTGCGGCATGAACTGACTTTAACACACCGTGCGGAACAGCGCTGTGCGGGCGCTGCAGGGCGTAGCGGCGGCTTTACGCCGCCACCTGGCGAGTTAAACTCGCCGTTACATGGATCGCGTGGCCGCACCCGGTCGCGGTAATTGGCACTGGAGTGTCAAGGACCCTCCTGGCATCTAGCGTAAAATGGTTTTGAGATGTTGCTTGAAGAATTCGATTACGAATTGCCGAAAGAGCTCATCGCCCAGCGGCCTTTGGAGGAACGCGACGCCTCGCGCATGATGCTGCTGGACCGCGCAGGGCACTCCTTTACCGATTGCGCTTTTCGCTCGCTGCCGGAAATCCTCAAGCCCGGGGACGTCCTGGTGGTGAACAACACGCGGGTATTTCCCGCGCGACTCCTGGGAAGGCGGCGCGGCACGCAGGCGCAGGCCATTGGCAAGAACAATCCCACTGCGCATGGATACCTCACCGCCGAGGTTGAACTGCTGCTCACGCGGAACGAATCGGGCGACGTGTGGCAGGGATTGGTGCATCCGGGGCGAAAGATCCGCACCGGCGAGGTGCTGGTTTTTGGCGGCGGCGAGCTCGAGGCAGAAGTTCTGGGGCGCGGCAAATACGGCGTTCGCAAGGTGCTGCTGCGGGCCCGCGAGGGCAGTGTGGCAAGCGCTATTGACCGCCTGGGGCACGTTCCGCTGCCGCCCTACGTGGCCCGCCCGGATGAAGTTGCAGACCGCGAAACCTACCAGACGGTTTACGCCAAAGTGCGTGGGGCCGTTGCCGCTCCCACGGCGGGCTTTCACTTTACGCGGCGGGTTTTTGACGCCCTGCGGGAACGAAAAGTTGAGACCGTCGAAATTACGCTCCACGTGGGGCCGGGAACGTTTCGCCCGGTACAGACCGAGCCTGTGGAAGACCACAGGATGGAGTCGGAGCAGTTTGAGATTTCAGCGGCCGCGGCCGCGGGCATCAATAAGGCCCTTGCGGAAGGGCGCCGGGTGATTGCGGTGGGTACCACCAGCGTTCGGACATTGGAAACGGTGGCGCTCCGGAACGAGGGGAAGGTCATCCCGTGCCGCGGAGAGACCGATCTGTTCATCGTGCCCGGCTTCCGGTTTCAGGTGATTCGCGGGCTGCTCACCAATTTCCACCTGCCGAAGTCCACCTTGCTGATGCTGGTTTCCGCGTTTGCCGGCCGCGAGCTTATCACCCGCGCGTATCATCACGCCGTTGACGAACGTTATCGCTTTTACAGCTACGGCGACTGCATGCTGATCCTGTAGTGCGGGTTAGGCGGTAATCCTGTTGTGGGCCGCCTTCAGGGCCTGAAGGCCCGAAAGCCCCGTTTGGCATCCAGACGGCGGAGCTGAAAGCTCCGCCCCCCTGAAGAACTAATGAAGCTCCTTGCGGAACGCGCTCTGGGTCTTGATGATTTTATAGCCCAGCTTCTGGTAAAAGATGTGCGCGTCTTTGCGGATGATATTTGACCGCACGTAGACCGACCTCATCCGTTTCGACTTAGCCCAGCGCTCGGCGCGTTCCACGAGTGCTTTGCCTGCTCCCTGTCCGCGAAAATCCTGGTCAACCACCAGCCCGCCGATTTCGGCTTCGCGGTCGCTTTCCAGCAAATGTTTGATGAAGACGTGAATCCATCCGCCAATGGCGCCACTTTCGTTTTCCGCTACCCAGACGGCGTGTTCGGGGTCCGCGAGCAGGTTGCGAAGGCGGCGCCGCACGCTGGCGATAGAGCTCGGATAGCCCAACTGTCCGGAGAGTGCGGCCAGGCGGCCGGCGTCTTCCATCTGCGCAGCCCGAATCCGGACGGGCCGCAATTTGTCGCGAGTCGTTTGCATCTTTCTCCTGCCAGGTTGTTGAATAAAACGACCGTCATGCTGAGTGTAGCGAAGCGTCTGCTGTATCTTGCTGCAATGAATAAAGCAGATCCTTCGGTGCGCTCAGGATGACGCAGCACAGGGAGTTTTTCAACTGCCAAAGGCGTGGGTGATTGCCCGACGCTCCTGCTAGCGGTGGACCCGCACGCGATAATTCAGCACGGACTGGCCATCCGCGGCCACCGGCACCTGGAACCTGAGGGAAAAGGCCGAGGCCTTCTCATACTTGTAGTTCGATTGCTGCACGGTCCAGGTTCCGTTGACGGGCTCATTCACATCAACCGTGATCGCATCTTTCTTGTGATTGCGAACGGTGATCTGGAAGGCTGATTCGTAGACGTTGTTGCTGAGCCGCTGGAAGTCAGTCTGCTTCCGCTCCGCGGTCACGTCAAAGGCGTTCCCGATGGTGAGATTCAATTCTTCGTCTTTCGGCGTGTGGGCAATGTGGTCTTCGCCGACAAATTGCATCCGGCCTTTGGAATCCGCCTGGTAAACGCGCACGACGCCTTCCGGCAGAGGCACGCCCAGCGAATTGGCTTCAGAGTTCTTGAATTTCAGGTGCGCCTGGACGGGCTCCTTGCCGGACTGCCCCGTTGGCCAGGGAGTGTAGAAATAGAACTGCTGGCCGGCAATTTCATAGGTCTTCTGCACGTTGATGCCGCTGGCGCGCACAAAGGCGATCTGCTTGCTGCTGTCGTCGGGCAGAGTCACGGGGCGCTGGATGGTGTAGAGGTGATATTCCGACAGGCCTTCCTGGGAAATTCCCGGAGCGGCCGCTTTCGCTTCCATCATCATGCCCTGTGCCATGGGCATGAAGTTCCGCGCTGCCTGGCGCACCTGCCCGGCAACCAATTGGAGGTGAGCGTTGCGAAAATTCGCTCCGCTGCTATTCTTTACGGTTATCCATGAAGTCAAGCCCGCCGTCATCGCTTCTGAAGGCAGAGTGAGAACGTAATCCGCACTCCAGTTGACGGATTTGGTCATGTAATCGGCCTCGATCTTCTGCTCGCCCGCGCTGCGGTTATCCAGCAGCCACACCAGCGTGGGCTTGCTGTAGAGATTGGGCGGCAGGGTGGGAAAGATGTAATGGTCCGTGGGAATGCCGGTCACAATCTCGCCGCCCACCAGCCAGATGAGACCGTTGTTGTCTGATAGCAGCGTGGCTTTTATCGGGACATCCTTGGTCGAATTGTTTTCCGTCACCTGGCGGACAAGAGTGACCTGCTTGCCCACATAAAAGTCCAACAACTTCTGCGGGCTCAGCAGATCGTAGCGGTAATTCTGCTCCAGCACCGTCAATTGATTGGGCGCGGTGAGAGAAACAATCCGGGCCGTCTCCGGCTCAGTCTGCGAAGCCACGTCGGCAAAATTCAACTCCACATTGCCGCCTGGGAGCCTCAGGCTGCGAACGTCCCGCACCAGAGCCGTATTCGAGTTATAGACCGTGAGGCTCAGCGCCTGCTGATCGGCCTCAGTGGAAGTTGCCTTCGTCTGGCCGAGCGACAGGCTCGCCCCACCCAGAATTATCGCGATGAGCGCAAACAGTTGCATCCGCACTCGTGGAACCAACATCCTTCACCTCCCCATTTCCGGCATGTTGCCTCGAGCCGACAGGAATCGCGGCCCGTCAACTCAGTCCAGTCAAAAGATTACAACGGGAAGTTCATGGAAGCGATATGATTTGGGATCAGCCGATGGGGAAAGAATATTCATCCATCACTTGAGATTTGTAATTGCAACCCACAGGGGACACTATGAAAAACTTAACCCTTATTGCTCTGATTTGGGGCCTAATCTTCCTTCCAAATCTCTTTGCGCAAGGCCCGCCGCTCAAGCTGGTGGAAACCATCCCCCTGCCGGGCGTCCGCGGCCGTATCGACCACCTCAGCATCGACGTGAAGGGCCGCCGACTCTTTGTCTCGGCCCTGGGAAATGACACGGTGGAGGTCATCGATCTTTCTTCTGGCAAAGACATCCACAGCATTACCGGAATGCACGAACCCCAGGGTGTGTTTTACGTGGCCGCGTCAAACAGGATTTTCATCGCCAACGGTGATGACGGCGTGGTTCACATTCTGGATGGCAGCAGTTACAGACAGCTTTCAACCGTCCAACTATCTTCCGACGCCGACGACATTCGCTATGACCCTGCAAAAAAACTGATCTTTGTCGGTTACGGCAGCGGCGGTATTGCCGTGCTCGACGCCATGACCGGCCGGGAGCTTGGCGCCGTCAAGCTGCGCGGCCACGCCGAGGCGTTTGAGGTTGAAAACGGCGGGGCCAGAATTTACGTGAATGTTCCCGAGGCAAGTGAAATTGCCGTGGTTGACTGGAACCGGCGGGCCGTCGTGGCGCGCTGGCCCATGGAAAAGTATCGCGACAATTTCCCCATGGCGTTCGACCGCGCGCGCCGCCTCCTCTATGTGGTGTGCCGCCGGCCCGCTGAACTCGTGGCGCTCGATTCGCGCTCGGGCAAGATAGTGGCGCACCTGGCCGTGGTGAGAGACGCCGATGATGTTTACTACGACGCAGCACGGCGGCGGATCTACGTTTCCGGAGGGCAGGGCGCCATCAGCGTGGTGGACCAGGTGGACGCCGGCCATTACCGCCTGCGGACAACAATTCCCACCGTTCCCGGCGCGCGCACTTCGCTCTTTGTTCCTCAACTCAGTCGCTTCTATCTTGCCGTGCCGCGCGACGGCAACCGGGAAGCGGAAATCCGTGTCTACGCGGTTGAAAAGTAGCGCGGACCTCCGATGGCGAGGTCCGCGGGTTTTTGCGGGGATTCTGATAAAATCCGCAGACTGCAAGTTCGGCAGTCTGCGATGCTTCTCTCGCCGGTTTATTTCCTGACGAACGGAGTCTTCAATCGCTCTTCAACCCACGCCTTGTTGAGCACGAGATGGAACTGGTCATGCCGCATCGTCGGGGAACCCGGTATTTTGAGCGCTTCCTGGTAACGCGCCAGGGCTTCCGGGCGGCGTCCGAGCAAATCCAGCAAGTGCCCCTGCCACACGAGCGCGGCAAAGCGCCAGATCGAGTCGCCCCGGGCCGCCTCGGTCATCGCCTCCAGCGCCTCGGGGTAGGCATGCGCGTCATAGAGTAGCAATCCCAGCTTTGCCCAGGAGTTGGCATCGTGGATTTTCAGGTTGCGGGCTTTGGGGTAAGCGTCCAGGGCGGCCTGTCCCGCGCCTGACCAGGGTATCTGGCTGATCCTGTCCATCAATTCGTGCTGGGCCTGAGAGGGCGCCGTCACCAGAACCACCGCCACCTCCGGCTAGATCGCCACGGACTTCAGCGGCGACGTGGCGATGAATCTGAGCTGGTCGATATTCGCCAGGCGGTCGATCCGGGCGTGTTGCTCCGAGCCATCCTCGAATCGTGCGGCAACGTTGACGGGCATATGCATCGCTCCCGAACGTTCCAGTGTGACCGTGCAATTGATTTTACCGGCCGCCGGCGAGCACTCCTGCCCTGCCATGCGGTAATCGGCACTGCCCGATGAGCGGACCCACTCTTCAAAAAACCATTCCAGGTTCTGCCCGCTTTCGATTTCTGAAACCCTCTGGAATTCCCGCCAGCCAAGCTGCTTTCCGGCATAATCCTTCAGACATCGACGAAAGATTTTTGCGAAGGCGCCGGCGCCCACAATGGACTCCAAAGCGTTCAGCATGGCCGTGCTCTTGCCGTGCTCCACGACATTGTTGAAGTCCCAGCGGATCGCGGCCCGCTGCTCATCGGTCACATCCATGGTTGTGTCATAGCCCTGCCGCACTCCCTCGACGTAATCCCGTTCGAACCAGACGGCGTCGTGGGTGATGCCGCGAGCCCGCCGATATTCGCGGTCGGCGTGGATGCCGAGGCCAATCATCAGCCAGGTCAACGGGTTCTCTCCCTGCCCGATGACGTAGTTGGACCAGTACATGTGTCCGATCTCGTGGGCAGTGATCCAGCGCCAGAAAGACTCCGGGCGCTCGCTGAGACGCTCCTGCCCGTGAACGACCACGAGCGCGGAGGCGGGCGGGTATCCTCCCGCCGGGTAATCCATGCCTGGGACGATGGTGAGGGAGCGTTGGGGATAAAAGCCTAATTGGCGGCGATAGAATCCGATCACATCAACCGCTGTCTTCACGAGCAGCTCGGCGCAGGGGCGGCCCGCCGCAGTGAAAACGGCGCGGACCTGGACGCCGCCGGCATCGGCTTCCGTGCTCTCGTATCCTTTGCCGATAAAGAGTCCGAAGGCGCGGATGTCGTCAGCCCGGTATTCTCCCGAGCGGGCATCGAAGGGCGCGCTTGTGCCGATGGTATATCCCTCCGGCGCCTGCAAGCGCACCTGGTAGTCATCCAGCGTGCCAAAGCCCCACCAGAGTTGTGGGCTTAAATATGAAGTGATTGCGCTTTCATTCTCAGGGTTGAGCTTCATTGGTCCCCGGAAGTCAACGGCGAGTTCGACCTCAGATCCCGGCGGAACGTCGTGAGGGAGATCGAAAACGGGAAGCGTGTATTTTCCCGGCGCGGGGGCGGCAACGGTTCCGTTGGCGCGCACGCCAAGAATTTCTCCCCACCAAAGGAGTGCGATCCGGCCGATGGGCCGCTGGGCGCTATTGCGAAAGCGAATGGTCTCAGAGCCTTCGAGGCCGGGGGGATCGGCAACGAATTTCGCGTCAATGGAATAGTGCGCGAGGGGCGGAGAAACCGGGGCCCAGAAGTTCGTGCGAGCCGCGGCCACGGTTGTGAATAGAAGAACGAGCCCAAGAGTTCTCATGACGGCCTCCTGGAACTTTTTATTGCGCTACGAACTCCGGTGCCTGTCGGCGGGGAGAGACTCCGATTGGCCCGGAGCGGGTGCGCAGCTTACCTTGCCAGAGGGCACTTTCGTACGGTAATGGTGATGCGGAACGGGTTTGGCTTCTGTGATACAGGTCACGAATGATTGTGGTCCAGCCGGTTTGTGGGGGGCCGTCAACCCTCCAGGCCGGGCTGACCGCTTCAGGGCCACTGAACAACCAGACGGAGACAAAGATCCTCCGCCGCGACGTGCGGCCCTTGCTGCAGGCTGTTAGCTGTTGAATTGATTGGCGATAGCGTCTGAATTGACCCCAAAAAATCCTCGGATGGCGAGGTCTGGGGATTTCGGCGCCGATTATGGTAAAAAAGCCGCTTTTCCGCTCGGTGGGGTTACTGGAATTCCCTGGCGATGGCGGCTAAATCCACCTCTGGAAAGCCGCTGAAAGCCCAATCGGCGTGGGCCAGGTTTTCCTGCGCCCGGCTGTGGGCCAGCCCGATGCACCGGATTCCGGCGGCGTGCGCGGCATCAATTCCGCCGGGAGCGTCTTCAATGGCCAGGCATTCAGAGGGCAGTAGCGGACTCTGCTGGAATTCGGGAAGGGTGTTCATGCCGGCGAGGGCTTTCAGGTATACCTCGGGGTCTGGCTTTGACCGTGCGCAGTCGTCAGCGCTGGCGATAATCCGGAAAAAGTCCCGCAGCCCGAGCTTGCCGAGAAGATGTTCGATTTCACTGCGGGCGCTGCCGCTGGCGATCGCCAGGGGATAGGCTTTGGCGGCTTGGCGGACAAAATCGACGGCGCCGGGCAGCGTGGGCAGGCCGTCCTCAATGATGTTCCCGTACACGCGGGACTTCCAGTTGGCCAATTCTTCCACGCGAGCGTGGTCAACAGGCCGGCCGTGGCTGATGAAAAGGTGCTCGACAATGCCGCGATCGTCGAGCGCCAGGTAGTCCCGGTAGTAATCCTCCTCGGAAACGGCCCAGCCTTCCTGGGCCGCCATCTCATGAGTGAGTTTCATGATAATGGGCTCGGAATCCACGATGATTCCGTCAAAGTCAAAAATGATTGCGCGCAACAATTCGTTTTCTCCGGAATCAAAAAGTTGGAACGGCGCCCGCTTTGGCCGGTCCTTATCAACAAAGGATATATCAATGGCGGGTATGATACACTCACAGGATATATGCCGCAAGGCAGGCGGAGTAAGGGTAGCGCCTTCATTTGGCGGTGTGAAACCCCTTGTCGAGGGTGAAGAGAAATTGAGCCATCATGTCTCATAACCTGAGTATTCCAGTAGCATTTATAGCCGGACTGGTGTCATTTCTGTCACCCTGCGTGCTTCCGCTGATCCCGGGCTATATCTCCATGCTGTCCGGGCTTTCAATGGAAGAACTGCGCGGAGCGGCTACGGAAAAGGTCACCGCACTCATCCTTCGCAACTCAGTCGCCTTTGTCATCGGCTTTTCAGTAGTCTTTATCGCCCTTGGGGCATCAGCGACGGCCGTGGGCAGGTTTCTGCTCTCACGCCGCAGCATCTTTGACATTGTAGCGGGCATTGTCATTATCATCTTTGGCCTGCACCTTACGGGACTGGTGAAGATTCCGTTCCTTTATCGTGAGGCTCGAATGAACGCCCTGACGCCAAAGCGGGGCGTAGCAGGGTCCTTTGTGCTGGGGTTTGCGTTCGCCTTTGGATGGACCCCGTGCATCGGTCCGATTCTGACCGGGATTCTCGCGCTGGCGGCGATTAAGGACACCGTGTTCCAGGGCATGTTTCTGCTGGCGGTTTATTCCGCGGGTTTGGCTATCCCCTTTCTCCTCACGGCGTTTGGGGTAGGGAAGTTCATCAGGTTTTACGGCCGCTTTCGAAAGCATATGCAGGTGGTGGAAGTGGCTTCCGGCGTGCTGCTGATCTTCATCGGAGTGCTGATGGCAACGCACAGGTTTACAATGCTGTCGGGCTATCTTTCTTTTCTCAACCGGTTTACCCTGTAAGTGTGGATGGAGCTGGGGCCTTTGGGTTAATTTATCCACGATCGCGCCTGAAAATAACCGCGATGTACTGCTCAACGCCTCGGAAATCGCAACAGGGTAGGGAAACAGATTGCATCCAATTCTTTTCAAAATAGGTTCTTATCAATTACCAACTTATGGTGTGCTGCTGGCCACGGCGCTGCTGGTGGCCCTTTACACAGTGGTGCGATTGGGACGGCGCGAGGGGTTGGACACGGGCCGCTTGATTGACTTCAGCACCTGGATCATCATCACGGCACTTTTGGGCGCGAAATTCCTGTTGATCCTGACGGAGTGGAGCTTCTACATCCAGCATCCGGGCCAAATCTTTTCGCTGGCGACGCTGGAGGCCGGCGGGGTCTTTTATGGCGGATTTATTGCCGCTACGGTTTTCGCAGTCTGGTACGTCCGGACGTACAAGCTGCCATTCTGGAAAACTTTTGACGTTTTTGCCCCGGCCATTGCTCTGGGTCAGTGTATTGGACGATTAGGGTGTTTTTCAGCGGGGTGCGACTACGGCGTTCCGAGCAATTCGCCGCTGGCCGTAACTTTTTCCAGTGAATTCAGCCATCGAATGACCGGAGTGCCCCTGGGGATACCGTTGTTCCCGTGGCAGATTGTGGCTTCCATTACATTGCTCTGTATTTTTGGGATCCTGATCTGGAGATTCAACCACAAGTCGCGCGATGGAGAAATCTTTCTCCTTTATATCGTGCTATATGGCGTGGCAAGATTTTTGTTGGAATTCCTGCGGGGAGATCCCGACCGCGGGTTTGTGTTCAACCACTTGCTTTCCACCTCGCAATTTATTGCACTTCTGGTTCTGGGCTTTGCCGCACTGTTAGCCTACCGTTGGTACGGCTCCGGGAAAAAGGTGGAAGCGCTTGTGGGCAATATGAAGGCAAAGGCTCAATAGTACTCCAGGCAACAGGTGGTTGCAGCTTCAAAACAGGTTCAGGGCTGTAAGCGCGCGAGCCTGGGCCCTGCAAACGGTTTTGGAGGAAGGGAGAGAGTTGTGAAGAAGGGCAAAGTTCTTGTTGGCGTTGTACTGGGAATCGTGGTGGTAGTGGGTCTGTTCTTTGTGAACAAGTATTGGATTACGCCCGCAACCACGAAAGCCGTGAAATCCAGCGGAGAATTTCCGCAGGCGCCCGGGTTTCAACTGACTTCGCTCTCGGGCGAAAAAGTTGACCTGCAGGCATACAAAGGCAAGGTGGTTGTGCTGGACTTTTGGGCCACTTGGTGCGGCCCCTGCCGGATTGAGATTCCCGGTTTCGTGCAGCTACAGAATAAATACGGGAGCCAGGGGCTGGTGGTGGTCGGAATTTCAATGGATGATGGGCCGGCGCCCGTTCGGAGGTTCTACAGCGACTTTCACATGAATTATCCGGTCGCCATGGGGTCCGACAAGCTGGGGATGCTCTACGGCGGAATTTTAGGCTTGCCCACCACTTTTCTGATCGGGCGCGACGGCAGAATATACGCCAAGCATGAAGGCCTGACGGACCTCTCCACGTTCGAGCAGGAAATCAAGGAGTTGCTTGCTGCGCCCCCTGACAGCAAAGTTGGTAATTTCAAGAGGGTGGGATACACATCGGCACAGGAGATCGAGACCAGTACTCCGGCGGAGGTGAATTCGGTAGTTCCCGGGATCGACGTTTCAAAGCTGAGCCCTGCCGAGGTGAAGGAGTTCGAGGATGCTCTGTCGCGGGATAAGTGCAACTGCGGCTGTGGATTCACCGTGCTGAAGTGCAGGCAAGTCGATTCTTCCTGCCAGGTGAGCCTGCAGAATGCGCGGGGCGCCTACCAGAAGTTTTTGAAATCACACCACGGCTAGGTCTGAACGCGGCACGGTTGCGATTTCAGAGCTTCCGGGAGCCGGGCGCGCGATTTCGTCGGGGCCAATCGAGGCGGGAAATCCAGAGATGCGACTGGTCGCAGTTTCGTTATTGGTTTTGCTGACGGCGGGTGCGGCTTGCGCCGGCGGTCCGCCAGAGGTTGTCTCCGCCAAGGCAGTACTTGCCACGGACGCAGTCCATCCGGGCCAGACCGCAAAACTCGCGGTCCTCGCGCGCATCGAGCCGGGTTACCACATCAACGCCCACAAACCTTCGCTCGACTATCTGATCCCCACCCAGGTGGAGTTTGACGCTTCCCCAGTTTTGAAGGTGGAGAAAACGGTGTACCCGGGCGGGAAACCCGTGAAGTTTGATTTTTTAGACTCGCCGATTTCGGTTTATGAGGGCGAAATCCGCGTGGGGTCGGTGCTGAAGGTGGGCGCCGAGGCCAGGCCGAGAATCTATATGCTGCGCGGACAATTCAAGTACCAGGCCTGCAATGATCATGCCTGCCTGCCTCCCACGAGCGTTCCGTTTGAAGCTTCCATCCGCGTGGTGCCGCCCTCGGTTCCGCTGAAACCTGCCAACTCCGAGACTTTCACAACCATCCACTTCAAATAGCCTGCCGCGTGATCGAAGATCGCGCGGAGGGTGAGTCCGTCGACCATCGACCGCCGGCCCACGGAGCTTTCGGCGTGTCTGGGAGCTTGACTTCCGGCGCACTCCTCTCGCCCTGATTTTCTTCTGCTTGGAATTGCGTTGCATCCGTGGCAGAATCCAACGGGTTGCGGGTGGCCACGGTTGGAGATGTGGCCTTAGAACTTCCGTGTCTGAATCGCTTCCTGACGACGCGTTTTAATCTTTGGGGTTGCTAACACTCTTAATAGTGGAGCGGAGATGAAGAAATTGCAGGGTTCTCTGATGGGAGAGTGCCTGGCGGAATTTGTGGGCACCTTTGTCCTGATTTTGATCGGAGATGGCGCGGTCGCCGTGGCCGTTTTTACGAATGCATACGATTTGACTGGCGTGGCCCTGATGTGGGGATTCGCCGTCCTGCTGGCAATCTATATAACCGGCGGCGTTTCCGGCGCCCACATTAACCCTGCAGTCACCACTTGTTTTGCGGTTTTCCGCAAGTTTCCGTGGCGGAAGGTAGCGCCTTACGCCCTCTCTCAGGTGCTCGGGGCGTTCGCCGCATCGTGGGTTCTTTTCATTTGCTGGTACGGATTCTGGACACCGGCGGCGCATAAGCTGGGCGTCACCATAGGCCAGCCCGGAAGTCAGAAGCTGATGATGGTGTTCAGTTGTTTTTATCCCAATCCGGGCATTGTGGGCGTCACTCCGGCAGACTTTGCAAAAGTGACTGGCGGCACAGCTTTTCTGGTGGAGGCTGTTCTGACCATGTTCCTTCTGGTTGCCATCCTCGCTCTGATCGATTCTCGCAACACGGCGGCTCCCAATAACAACCTGGCCGCAGCGTTCATCGGCCTGACCGTGGTCGTCATTGTGGGTATTGGCGCTCCGCTGACGATGGATGCTGTCAATCCCGCGAGGGACTTTGGGCCCAGGCTTTTCGGTTACCTCGTGGGATATGGGTCGATTGCTTTCCCGGGACCACGGGGGAATGAGTGGTGGATTTACATTCTGGCGCCTATCGTGGGTGGGTTTGCTGGTGGGCTGGTTTATGACTTTCTGGTTCGCCCGTTTTTGATCCAGGTTCCCGAGGAGGTTCCTGCCGGGCGTCATCCGGAGGTTTCTTAAATAACCAGCAGAAGATGATGCATGCTCTTGGCCTGGCTGTTCGAACCCCGGGTGAGATGGCAATTGGGCGAACCTGCCCTGGTTGATCCCTCGGACCGCAGGGTTGTCATCTGTTGATCGGTAATTGAAGACTGAACAGCGAACTGAAGTCTGTCTGGAACATTGCCCCAGTGATGAGAAAGGATAGTCTTGATGAAGACCTGGCCCAACCGTAGTGGCTATTCCGCGGAGACCAGCCTGCAGATTCGCAGCCTGATAATTCGCGCTTTCGCCTGGCTTGGCGGTGGCATGATGCTTTGGCTGGTTTGCAGTGCGGTCCTTGCAGCGGGAGGGACTGTGCGCTTGCCCGATCAGTATTATCGCTTGATGGCTGCGGGCGTCGCTCAGGTCCAGACTCACATGGACCAGCAGCCTGGAGCCGATCTGCCTGCGCTCGAAAAAGAACCAGAGTGGCGGCATTTGCCTTATGCGATCCTCGCGGCGGCGGTCCTTTACGCCAAGCGTGACCCCGCCAACTCCCATTATCACGATCCAAAACTGCTGGCCGAGGCCCTCAGGCTGGGCGACTTCTTTGCCGGCCAGAACGAGAAGGGAATTTTTACTCCGCGGCTGGACAGTGATTGGGACACCTACATGTGGCTGGAAGCCTATCGCCTACTTCAACCTGAACTTTGTCCTGAGCGCAGCGCGCGCTGGAGGAAGGCCATCCTTGAGAACGTGGCACCGTTCTATCAGTCGGCCATCGAAATGGTGGACTTCCCGTGGTACAACACTCCGTACATCGGGACTTCTCCCAACCACTATGCGCAATGGGCCAGCCTGCTGATGCTATCCGGCAAGGTTTTTGGAAAAGGCGACTGGCTTGAATTGGGCAATAAGATCCTGCATCGGTACTCGGCCGTTGAACAGACTCCTGATGGTTACTGGGGTGAATTCAGCCGTATGGGCCCTACTACAGGCTATGACTATATTACGCTCACCCAAGTGGCCTTGTACTGGGAATACAGCCACGATCCGGCAGCTCTGAAGGCATTGCTTCGCTCGACCGATTTTCATAAGTACTTCACTTATCTGGACGGCACCCCGGTGGAGGTTATTAATAACCGCAATCGCTATTGGTCTGTCCCGGCCTGGGGGCAGTTTGGCTTCTCGCATTTTCCGGATGGACGCCGTTACGACGAGTTCCTGACGGGCTTCTTCAAACCAGGACACTTGACAATGGATGAACTTGGGCGATTGTCGCAGGACGCCCTCTACTACCATCGGGGACCGACAACGCCCGCCCCGCAAGAAATGGAAAGCTTCTCACACCGGTTGCGCCTCCCTGCGGGAATCCAAAAGACCGGCCCCTGGGAGGTGGCTTTTTCCGGCATCATCGAGCCTCCGGCGGTAAGGAACCAGTTTTACCTTGACCGGCAATCGAGCATTAGCGTCTTCAACCAGAAGCTGGGCTTGATTGTCTCGGGCGCCAATTCCAAGCGGCAACCGGAACTCGCGACTTTTTTCGAGAAATTTAGCGGCGTTACCAATGCGATGCCGCTCAGCAGCCGTCTGCAAATGGGTAGCGATGCCGACCGGCTTTCACTTGCTTACAACACGTTTTTCGTTGACCTCTACGTTCCCACTCCCACTGACAATTCGGTCACTCTGCGATTCGAGATCACGGGGAAGGGCAGCCCTCCGGACGAGGCCGGCCTCAACCTGCAACTCGTGCTGAAGCCTGGCCAGACGCTCGAAACCGGTGCAGGGAAAAAGATCGCGCTGGGGAAAGACCCGATTGAGCTGGACCCGGAAGATATTCAGGGCTGGATCCGCGATGGGGGCTGGATGCTCAAGGTCGGCCCGAACGCGCGCCTGGCCTGGCCCGTCTATCCTTACAATCCTTATGCGAACGCGCCGGAGAAGACTTTGGAACACGCCGTTGGGAGGCTAACGGTTCCATTCGAGTTGAAATCTCAGCACGGGTACATCCGTCCTCATCAGCAGGAAATTTCATTCACTTTGTCGGCTGACTGATCTGCCGCTCTGCAATGCGGGCCTCGGGCGGCTCCCACGGGCAGCGGACCAGCCGACGCGATGTTTTTGCGAGTCGGCGCCACGGTCTGTCGGGACTAGCATGGCCGCCGAAGGCTGGCTGTCGCACCCCACAGGCCAAACCCTGTGATGGTGGTCACTGCGTTCTTCCAGCGATGATTGCTAGCCTTTAATCAGACATGAGCTTGAAGGAGGACCTATGGAAACAACCAAAGCGGTCCCCACCCACGAGCCAATTGCAGCGAAGCCCATCAAGCTGAAAAAAATCCTTTGGACGACAGACTTTTCACCTGCCTCCCAAGCCAGCCTGCCTCATGCTATTGCCCTGGCGCGGCGATATGAATCAACACTTTATCTGGCACACGTGGTAGTCCCGCACGTGTATCCGCTGGTGTCGCCGGAAGCGGTCCCGTACGTTGAGGATCTTCGCAAGAGTAACTCAACCCGGCTGGCCACCCTGGCGGAATCCGGCCAGCTCCAGGGAATTCCGCACGAGGTCCTGATGAGGCATGGCGAAGTGGCCGAAGAAGTGAATGCGATGGTAAGGGACCATCAAATTGATCTGCTGGTGCTGGCCACGCATGGCCGGCGCGGTTTCCGGCACTTCCTGCTAGGGTCGGTGGCGGAGGAAATCTGGCGCACTGCCGAATGCCCCGTTCTGACCGTAGGGCCTCACGCACTGAACAGGCCATCCGAAGAGGTCACTTTGCGGCAGATTCTTTATCCCACTGACCTGTCCGCCGAGTCGTTCGCCGCAGCGCCGCTTGCTCTCTCTTTAGCGCTGGAATATGGATCACGGTTGACGGTCCTGCACGCTGTTCCTGCTGCCATCCGCACCAGCGCGCGGCTGCTGGCCCGCGCGTTTCGCGACGAGTTGCAAGGAATCTTTCCTTCCGAAACAGTGCCGTGGTGCGAGCCGGACTGCCTTGTTGAGAGCGGCGATCCGGCGGAAACCATCCTGAAGATTGCAAGGGAGCGGAAAGCGGACCTTATCGTGCTGGGTGTCCGCAGTCCGGAAGCGCTGACGAAGCAGCATCTCAGCGACGTTGCCTATCCGGTTGTTGCGGGCGCTGACTGCCCGGTGCTGACGGTCCGTGCCATGTCCTGAGCCTGGAACGGGAAGATAGTAACCAGGCTGGTGGTTGGAGTGAAGAGGTGGTGCGAAGGTCTTTGCACGGAACGGGAGCGCTATCTCCAGTGAGGTGATGACTGACCCGGCCAGAGGTGAGTTATGTTAGAGATCAAACGCATTCTTTGCCCTACGGATTTTTCTGACTTTTCAGAAAGAGCTTACGGCTATGGGCTGTCGCTCGCCCGCCACTACGGGGCCGAGCTCTACCTGTTGCACGTCGTCCGCCCGGTGATTATCGGCTATCCCGAGTACGCCATTCCCGATTCCGTCAACGAGTTCTATGGGGAATTGCGTGAAAACGCCGAGGAGCAACTGCGGGAATTTGCGAAAGTCCACACCGAAGGAGGCGTGCAACCCGTGGTTACCGTGGACGAGGGGATCGCCACGGAGTCGATTCTCTGCTTTGCACGTGAAAACTCTGTTGACATGATCGTGATGGGAACTCACGGCAGGCGTGGGTTCCAGCGGCTGACGCTGGGTTCGGTGACCGAAAGAGTGTTGCGAAAGGCCGGATGTCCGGTTCTGGCGGTCGGCAGGCTGGCGCACGATTTTGTCGAGCCCGCCAGCAAAGGAGAACCGGTCCATCTTCGCAAGATACTGGCCTGCTCGGATTTTTCGGAATGTTCAGACCGCGCCCTGGATTATGCAATCTCACTGGCGACAGAATACAATAGCGAGCTCTCTCTGCTGCACGTGCTGGAGCATTTGCCACCCGCGGAACAACGCGAAGCGGAGAACGCCCGCGTAACCCATCTCATGGAAGGGAAGCTCCCTCAGGAAGCCCAGAGCTGCTGTAAGATCAAGACCGTTGTCCGTGCGGGCAAACCGTATGAGGAGATTGTCAAACTGGCGGAGGAAGAACACTCCGACCTGATCGTTGTGGGCGTGCGCGGCCGCAACGCCCTGGACCTGGCACTGTTTGGATCAACCACGCATCGAGTCCTGCAATTGGGGCCTTGCCCCGTACTGGCCATTCATGACTGAGCTGCGGCATGGAGCGTCTAGCCGTGTAGCTGGCCCTCACTCCCTCAGAACCTGTGAACAGACGCCTGCTCATGGGCGCGTCCCGGCAACTCTGTCAGCTCCTCGGTGGGGATGTGCGAATTTTCATGAAGTAATCAGCGTAACGCCGGGTGATTCGCGATGCCGACTCTGTTACCATGGATAATTCCGGGCAGGGCTGGGTTAGCGTAACGTGTGGCGCCGGCGAAGGATTGAAAAAACAAGAAGGAGAATAGGCCATGGCTGATTTGGAAGGGAAGGAAGAAGCGAAAAACTTTTTTCCGGAGGTCGAGGCCCGGCAGGAGGCATTTTTCCTGAAAGGATCAGGCGCGCTGGACTGGGGAATGCAGAACCGCCTGGGGCGGATTTTCAATCCCGCTTCGGGGCGCACGGTGATGCTGGCGATCGACCACGGATATTTCCAGGGGCCGACGACGGGGCTGGAGCGTGTGGACCTGAACATCGTTCCGCTGCTGCCCTACGCGAACGCTTTAATGCTGACGCGTGGAATGCTGCGCTCGACGATACCACCGGCGTTCGGGGGCGGCGTGGTATTGCGGGCAAGTGGCGGCCCGAGCATCCTGAAGGAGCTCTCGAACGAACAGATCGCGGTTGACATTGAAGACTGCGTGCGTCTGAACGTGGCAGCGATGGCAGTGCAGGTGTTTGTGGGAGGCGAGTATGAATCGCAGACCATCCACAACCTGACGCGGCTGGTGGATGCGGGTAACCGGCACGGGATCGTCACCCTTGGCGTGACGGCAGTGGGGAAGGCGATGACGCGGGACGCAAGGTACCTGCGGCTGGCGTGCCGGATTTGCGCGGAATTGGGCGCGCAGGTGGTGAAGACCTACTATGTGGCGGAGGGTTTTGAGACGGTGACGGCATCCTGCCCGGTGCCCGTGGTGATGGCGGGCGGCAAGAAGATTGGCGAACTCGACGCGCTGAAGATGGCTTACAGCGCCATTTCGCAGGGAGCGGCAGGAGTGGACATGGGACGGAACATCTTCCAGTCAGAAGCTCCCGCAGCGATGATTCAGGCGGTGGGCAAGGTGGTGCACGAATCGATGAAACCAGAGCAGGCATACGAGTTCTACCACACGCTGCGGCACGAGAAGAAGGGCGTCGAGACGGCGGTGGGGCGATAGGTGATGGCAGAAGGGAAAAGCCTGCAACGATTGCGCAAGGAAGCGCCATCGCTAAGCATAGGGATCCTGACGGCGGACCTGCTGAACCTGGGGTCGGAACTCAGGCTGCTGGAGGAAGCAGGCGCGAAGCTGGTGCACGTGGACGTGATGGACGGAGTTTATTGCCCCTGGATGACGGCGGGGCCGCCGCTGGTGAAGGCCTTGAATACGCCGTTGCTCAAGGACGTGCACCTGATGATCCAGGAACCTCTGGGGAAGGTGCGGGAGTACGTGGAAGCGGGCGCGGACATTGTGACCATTCATCCTGACTCCTCGGCGCATCCGCACCGGGTATTGCAGGAGATTGGCGCGATGGAGAATGCGAACGACCCGGCAAGAGGAATTATCCGGGGCGTGGCGTTGAATCCTGGGATGCCGCTGACAGTTCTGGAGCCCCTCCTGGATGGTCTGGAGATGGTGCTTCTGCTGGCGGTGAACCCGGGCTGGAGCGGGCAGAAGTTTGCGCCGGCAACGTTTGGGCGGATTGATCAGGTGCGAGAGATGATCCGAAAGTCGGGGCAGGAAATTCTGCTGTGCGTCGACGGCGGAATCAAGAAGAGCAACATTGCGGAGATAGCGCGAACAGGAGTGGACCTGGTGGTAGCGGGGAGCGCGATCTTCGACGGCAAAACACCACGTGAGAATGCGCGGCAGATGCTGAAGGAAGTGGCCGAGGCGAAGGGGTGAAGAGATTTGAAGAGCCGATGGAGTGATGCAGAAGCGGCGAAGTACGTGGGGGAGTATGCGGCGGAGTGGGGTGAGGAGATGGCGCTGCGGACTTACACAAGCCGTCTGATCGGGCAGGAACAGGATATCGTGCTGCACGGTGGCGGGAACACGTCGGTGAAGGGCTGGTTGCGGAACGTGCTGGGAGAAACCATCCCGGCGATCTACGTGAAAGCATCTGGATGCGACCTGGCCGGGATCACGCCGCAGGGTTACGCGCCGCTCGACCTGAACTACCTGCGGCGGCTGCGGAAGCTTGAAAGCCTGCCGGACGACCGCATGGCAAACGAGTTCCGGACGCACGTGCTGGACTGCCGGGCCCCAAGTCCCTCGATTGAAACCCTCGCGCACGCCTTTCTGCCGGCGAAATACGTCGACCACACGCACGCCGACGCAATTCTGGCGCTGACGAACCAGGTCAATGGAGCCGAACGGGTGCCGGAGGCGCTGGGGGAAGAGATCATCGTGCTGCCCTACGTGCGGCCGGGGTTTGATCTTGCAAAAGAAGCGATTAAAGCACTGGAAGCTGAGCCCGAAGCCACAGGAATGGTGTGGATGAAGCATGGGCTGGTGACGTGGGGAGAGACGGCGCGGGAATCCTACGAGCGGACCATCGAGATGGTAAATTCCGCGGAGTGCTATCTGGAGCAGAAGGCGAAGCGGCGGCTGACCGTCGAAGTATCGACCTCGGCCGAAACGGCTTCAGCGCGCCTCGAGCAGGTGGCGCCGATGGTGCGCGGGCTGCTGGCGCAGGCGACGGGAGATGGCAACCGGCCGTGGCGGCGGATGATTCTGACGGCGCTTACGGACCGCGGAGTGTTGCAGTTTGTGGATTCAAAAGAAGGGAAGTGGTTGGCGGTGACGCCGCCGCTCACCTCCGATCATCTGATCCGGACGAAGGGCCTGCCGCTTTGGGTGGAGGCGCCCGATTACAACAATGCTGAGAAACTGCGAGGACAGATTTCAGAAGCCATTAATAAGTACGTTGCGGCCTACGATGCATACTTTTACAAGCACTCGTCAGCGCTGGCCGCACAGGTCGAGAAGCGCGATCCGTATCCGCGGGTGGTCCTGATGCCGGGCCTCGGAGCGTTGTGCGCAGGCCGGAATGCCCGGGCCAGCCGGATTGCCCGCGACATTACGGCGCACACGCTGGAGGTTAAGCAGCGGGTTGCGGAGATGGGCGAATACGAGGGGCTCGCCGAAGAACACCTGTTCCAGATGGAATACCACATGCTGCAGGATGCCAAGCTGAACGGCAACGGGCGGCGGGAACTGGAGCGGCAGATTGCATTGATCACGGGTGCGGCGGGAGCGATCGGATCGGCGATTGCAGAGGCGCTTCTGGCAGCAGGTTGCCACGTGGCGCTGACAGACCTGGCGGGTGACAATCTGAAGCGGCTGACGGCAGAGCTCAAATCGAAATATGAAGACCAGGTGATGGCCGCGCCGATGGATGTGACGGATCCGGAGTCGGTGAGCCGGGCATTTGGCGCGACGGTCCGCGAGTGGGGCGGCGTGGACCTGGTAGTGGTGAATGCCGGGCTGGCGCACGTGGCAAAGCTGACGGAGCTCGAAGTGGAAGCGTTCCGGCGGCTCGAGCGGGTTAACGTGGAAGGGACACTGAACGTGCTGGCGGAAGCGGCGCGACGCTTCAAAGTCCAGCAGACGGGTGGCGATGTCGTGCTGGTGTCGACGAAGAACGTCTTTGCGCCGGGAGCGGGCTTTGGAGCTTACAGCGCAACCAAGGCGGCGGCGCATCAGTTGGCGCGGATCGCCAGCCTGGAGATGGCGCCGCTGGATGTGCGTGTGAACATGGTGGCGCCGGACGCGGTGTTTTCACACGGCGACCGAAGGTCAGGGCTGTGGGCTACGGTGGGGCCTGACCGCATGCGCGCGCGCGGGCTGGACGAGAAGGGGCTGGAAGAATACTACCAGCAGCGGAACTTGCTGAAGACGCGGGTGACGGGTGAAGACGTGGCCCGGGCTGTGATGTTCTTCGCCACCCGCCAGACCCCCACCACGGGAGCCACTATCCCGGTCGACGGCGGCCTTCCTGATGCCACCCCAAGATGAGCGGGCGCCTACCCGAAAATCGCTGTGTGATAATATTCTGAGAGCTACGAGGGCGTGTAGCTCAGCCGGATAGAGCATCGGATTTCTAATCCGAGGGTCGGGGGTTCGAGTCCCTCCACGCCTGCCATCCTGTTATTCTTGTCGAGCGAATCGCTCGATGATTAAAAAAAGAAATTGTGGACGTCCCTGGCGGGCAAGGACATTCTGATGGACTGCGGCGCAGGGTCTTTCGGCGCGGGCTTCGGCAGAGAAACCGGGCTGACTTCGGGGACCATCAGGTAGTTCTGGCAGGCGTTGTTGTACCTGAGGCCTGAAAGGGCCTTGCGTTGGCCGAGGATCGGGCGTAAAGTGCAGACGCATTGACTGAAAAAACGCAGGGAGGAACTTCTGATGGCGATATCCAGGCGCCATTTCCTGGAGGTGGCGGTTTCTACAGGAGCAGGGCTTGCAACGGCCGTACGCTCGAAAAGAGCATCCGCAGCCTCGACCGATTTTGAACAGGAAGTTATTCCTGCGCCGGGCGGCGAATGGATGGCGCCCACGCCCGCCAGCGCCTACCGGGCCTACCGTTCGAAACCCGCCAAATCGGCTGAGGTTCGTACGTGGGTCCAGATTGACCTTGGCCTGAGCCATCCGATCGACAGCGTCAAGGTCTACCCGGCGAATGAGAGGCTTTATCCGGGCCGCGATGAGTACTACGCGGGCGAGGGATTTCCGTTGCGCTTCAAGCTTGAGGTGTCCGCTCAGCCGGATTTTGATAATGCCACGGCGATCGTTGACCACACCAGGACAGACTATCCCAATCCTCAAGGTTTGATTCAGCAATTCCGACGGCCCGGTGTGACGGGGCGATATATGCGCCTCACCGCAACACGGCTGATGAATGTAGATGGCAAAAAAGACTCCGACGCAAGTGGAGGTTATCATCTCGCGCTGACAAAAATCAGCGTCTTTTCAGGCGGTAAAGAGATCGCCACGGGGTGTCCGGTTACTGTGGATGAGATTTTTGGAAATGATGACGCCGCGGCGCAGGTGACGAGGCCCGAGCGCGAGGGCGGAGAAGGTGTTCTGGTAAACAACCCGGGTAACGTCACCCTTGCTAGCGCGTGGAGGCCTCCTGCTCTAAAAGCCCGAAAACCGCTCAGCGGCGTCAGCCTGAATGGTGGCCTTTTCCAGACCGCCATGGAAAACAATATTGAGTATCTCCTGAATTCCTATAGCGTCGACGAATTGTTGCGCCAGTTTCGCGAGCGTGCAGGGATTCCCAATCCACCGGGCTTGCCCAGGCCGAAAACACAATTTTGGGAGCATGACCTTGCGGGCTCAAACGCCGGGCGGTTCCTGATGGGCGCCGGGAACACGCTGCGGTGGATGGATCACCCGGAGCTCCGCCGGCGGCTCGATGCCGTTGTAGATGGCATTGCGAAGTGCCGCCAGCCGAACGGGTACATCATGGCCTATCCGGAAAACACCATTTTCTTTTCTGAGCGCGGCGCCTACACGCGGGCGTGGCTGACGCACGGCCTCATCGACGCTGGGTACGCGGGCAACCAGAAAGCGTTTGAGTTGCTGAGGGGATACTATGACTGGTTTAATCAGTGCTCCTACCTGCCCTACATGATGCGGTTCGCCATCCAGGGCGGGCAGGGAATGATCGCAAACACCCGTCTCTATTCCACGCCTGTGGGGAAGCCTGCTGATATTCAGGTTATTCAGCGTTACTTCCAGCAGGATTTCTGGCTGGACCGCCTGGCGGCACGCGATGAAAATTCAGTTTGGCAATACCCGTACGATCGCCCGCACTGCTATCTGTTGACTGATATCCTGGCTTACCTTGACGTATACCGCGCCACGGGTGATCCGCGCTATCTGCGTGCGGTCAAAGGCGCCTGGGAGCTCTTCCATAATAATTGGGAGAATATCGGGGGCAGCACTTCCATTATCGAATATGTGGTGTGTCCGCCAAAATCCAACCTGTTGCACGCAGAGCTTGAAGAGCTTTGTGGGAATGCCTTCTGGGCTTTCCTGAACCAGCGTCTCCACGAGCTCGATCCGGAGCGGGAAGCCTACGTCACCGAGATTGAGAAATCTATTTACAACGTGGCGCTGGCCAATCAGGCGGGTGCGGAGGGTTTCCGTTACCATGCGTTGCTGACTCACCGGAAAGAAAAGCCCACCCGGATCAACACCTGCTGCGAAGGGCAGGGAACACGGCTGATCGGTTCTCTGCCTGAACACATCTATTCCATCGCTGCGGACGGACTCTACGTGAATCTCTTTGAATCTTCCGCCATCCGATGGGCGCAGAACGGGCAGAAGTTAGGCCTGAAGATGGTGACAAAGTTCCCGTTCGATCCGGAGGTGCGCCTGGAATTCGCCGCGCTCCGGCCGGCCCACGCCAGGATTCGCCTGCGCCTGCCATCCTGGGCGCCGCGCGATATGGAGATTTACGTCAACGGCAGCCGCGCCGCAATGGGGCGCCCCGGCAGCTATGTTGCTCTCGACCGCACGTGGTCGAACGGTGATGGCATATCCTTCCGGCTGCCGGCTGGGCTGCGCGTGGTGTGCTATACAGGAGCGGACCAGATTCCCGGGTATGAACGTTATGCGGTTTTGTATGGACCGGTCCTGCTGGCCGCCGTGGGATCGCCGGAAGTCAGGCTGCGGGGAGTGAGCGCGGAACAGCCAGAGCGCCTCACAGAGTTGCTGGAGCCGCAGCCGGGACACGCGCTCCATTACACCGTTAAGAACGATCCAGGCATCAGCTACATGCCTTACTGGCAGGTTGATTCGCAACCGTTCAATTGTCTGCCGTGTATACCCACCGGCCGTTCCTGAATCTGCAAACTTCCGGCACTTCCCTACAGTGCAGTGAGCAGCGCGTCTTCCACGACCTGTTTGTGTTCGGAGTTGAGTTTGTTGCCGTCGATGGTGAGATAAAACACGTCGATGGCTTTACGGCCCTGCGTGTCAATCGCGGCCACCTCAATATTGCATCGATGCTCGGAGAGCAGGGAACTGATCTGGTAAAGCAGTCCCTGGCGATCCTGGGTCGTCAGCTCAAGGAGCGTGCTGTGGGAGGATGAGGTGTCGTCAAACCGGATTCGCGTGGATATTCTGGCACCGGCCGCGAAGCTTTTTTCGGTGCGGATGCGGCCGCGCATCAGCTCTTCAAGGTTTTTCCGATCGGTCAGGACGTCGCGGACGGTTTGCTGCAGGCGCTCCTGTTCAGGAGGATTCAGGTCCAGAGTGTGAAACAGGTCGACAAACCGGAAGGTATCAAGAACTGTTCCTGAGCTGTTTGCGAAGGCTTCCGCCGCGACGATGTTCATTCCCCAGGCTGTCAGGACTCCTGTAAGAGAAGCGAAAAGACGGGGTTTGTCGCGGGCAACTACGGTGAGTTCCCAATAGTGATCACGATTTTTCAGCAGGGTCCGGACCGGGTCATGCGAAAGGCCCTTCGCCATCTGGTGATGGATTTCAATCTCTTCCGCTGTGTGGATACGCAGGTAGCGCTTCGGCAGGCCTTCCAGAAACTTCCCGGCGTCTTGCGGCAACTGAAGATTGTCCTCCAGTGCTGCGGCGCCGTTTTCGGGCGCGACGGTTTCACCGGCAGATTGGATCCGGTCACTGTCCAGGCTGCGGGCAAGCGCGTTTGAGGTGGCGGCGTAAAGCGTCCATAACATCTCGGCTTTCCATGGCGTCAGGGCTTCCGGATTCACCGATTTGATGTCGGCATAGGTCAGCAGGGTGAGCATCTTGAGGCGGTTGTGGGACCCCGCCGCTTCCATCAGGTGATGAATGGTGGCAGGGTCGAAAATGTCGCGATGCTGGAATGAAACTGACATTTCCAGGTGTCTGCGGATGAGGAAGCGGACCGTCTGCCTGTCCTCCTTCTTTACCTGGAGGCGCGCGAATATCTGTTCCACGGCCTGGAGGCTTCCGTCGATATGGTTTTCAGCGGCCATCCCTTTGCCGACGTCGTGGAACAGCAGCGAAAAGAGCAGCAGGTGCGGCTCCTCGAGTTCAGAGAGGATTTCGCCAAACTTCTGCTCCCACTCATTTTCGGGGTTTCGCAGCGCGCAAACATTTTGAAGGGCCAGCAGAGAGTGCTCATCGACGGTGTAGCGATGGTAAAAGTCCCTGATCACCAGCGCGTCGATGGCGCGAAACTCCGGAAAGAATTCCTCGAGCCATCCCAGGCGATGCATGGCACGAACGGCGTCGATGGCATGGGGCAATGAAAGGATCTCGCAGAATTGCTTCCAGAAGTCAGGATAATTCTGCACGCCGCCCAGCCCGCCGGCGAGCGACTGTTCCACCCACTGTTCCGTCTCGCGGCCCATTTCCAGGCCGTGCCGCGCCACAAATTCGAACAGCCGCATCAGGTAGGCGAAATCGCGCGCTTCAGCGGGCAGTTTGAGAAAGATCTTGCCCCGCACCGCTGAAAAGTCGAGGTTCGATACCCGTGACTTCCAGTCGCGGTAAATGTCGTAAAGCGCCAGGCGCCCGGGTTGCACTTCATCCATGGTTTCGCCGGCCAGTCTCTTCACAGTTCTGGCGTGGCGGAAATAGGCGCGCATCCAGTCGGCGGGCTGGACTTTCCGGCCGAAGCCCACGCCGATCCCCTGGCCGGCGGCCTCTTCCTGCAGCTCATAGCTCAGGCGGTTATCGTCGCGCTCCCGCCGGTAATGCAGGAAGCAGCGCGTTGCAGCAAGGAATTGAAAGGCCCTGCCGGCCGCTTCCCCTGAGCGCGCAGGAAAGAGGTCTTCTGCAGCCTTCCACTGCCTGCCCGATTCCAGCCCGGCGATGAGGCTGAGCCAGCGGATGACGTGAAAATCGCGAAAGCCTCCCGGCACTTCTTTGATGTTCGGTTCCAGATGGAAAATGGTATCGGAATGCTTGTGATGGCGCTGGCGCGTCATCTCGATGAGATCGGTCAAGAGCGTCTTGCCGTCTTTGCGGAAGAGTTCCGGCAATCGGGCGTCATGAAGTTCGGAAAAAATTTCCTTCGAGCCCGCAACGTATCGGAGATCCGCCAGCGCCACGTTGAATTCCAGATTGTCCCTGTGGAGGATGCTGCAATCGTCCAGAGTTCTGCAGGTTTGCGAGGCGCGCAGGCGCAAATCCCAGAGGGAACGGACAAACTGGCCGATGAGTCCGCGGTGCTGGTCCAGCGAGGGGCTTCGCCTGGAAACAAAGAGAAGATCGATGTCAGACTGAGGAAACAATTCCTGCCGTCCATATCCTCCCAGCGCCGCCACGCACAGGTCTTCCGGCGTTTCGGAGCGCGCGGCAATCAGGGATTGATGGAGGTCCTGGTTGACGCGGTCAACCACCTGGGAACGCGCCAGCACATCGGAATGGCCGTTACCGCTGGTTTCAAACTCCGCTCTGATTCGGTGAAACTCCTCCGCGCAGAATTCCAGCAGGGATGTTTTCAGCGGCAGCGGCGCCATGGCCCTAGCTTATAGGATGAAAGATATCCAAAACCAATTAAATCGGCTTATGGACACCATAAACCGGCGGGATAACGCGAGGCAAGCTTTGATTAAACGCGTGTCGCAGCAGGGAACCGGGCACTGGTCAGGAACATACCAGTTCCAGCCGGCTGGGGCCCGACTTCTTGGCCTTTGCGAGGGCGGCCTCAGCCCAGGATACAAGCTCGTTGGCCTGATGGTCATTGCCGCCGACTGCGATTCCCACGCTGATGGTTACCGGGAAGTCGCCTTTGAAGGTTTTGAACGATTCCCCACAAATGGTGGTCTGCAGCCTGAGGGCCTGGCTCATGGCTCCGGAGCGGTCGCAAGCCGGAGAAATAATAACAAACTGGCCGCCGCTGTAACGGCCCACCGAGTCGTACGCGCGGACGGAATTCCGGATTCTGCGGGCTGTTTCACGCACGACGGCATCACCGGCCAGGTGCCCGTGCTGCTGATTGACCTGCCGGAGATCGTCAATATCAATGACGAGCACAGCCAGGGAAATGCATTGCCGGCGCGCGCGGTGGATTTCCCGGTGAAGAATTTCGAGTATGGAGGAGCGGTTCCATAATCCGGTGAGAGGATCATGGGTCGTCTCAACCTTCATGTTCTTGCCGGCCGCCTTAACCTCCTCTTCCAATTCCAGAATGCGCTTTGCTGCGCGCAACCGGGCCTTCAGTTCATGGGCGGCATAAGGCTTAGGGAGATAGTCGTCCGCGAAGGATTCAAAACGTCCGTTGGCGTCTTCTTTGGCCTGTTTCGCAGTCAGGAGAAGCAGGTACATGGGAGCCCGGGTCGTGTCTTGCCTGATCTTGCGGCAGAGCTGGATGCCATCCATCCCCGGCATCATCCAGTCCAGGATGGCGATCCTGGGGTGACCCGGATTTTGCAGCTCGCGCCATGCTTCATCGCCGTCGCGGGCAAGGGACACGTCGAACCCCCATTTTTTCAGGAGAATTTCCAGGAGCCGGCGGTTGACAGGATCGTCATCGGCTACCAGGACCTTCATCCGGTCACCTCGCTTTGCAGGATTGCGATGGCCTCCAGTACACGCTGGATTTTCTCTTCCAGATTGCGGAACGTTTCCGGGATGTGCTGCAGGTCTCCCTTCTGCGCCGTTGTTTCGAGATGCCGCGCAGCCTCCACGGCGCCTGCGGCCCCAAAATTGCCGGCGGAGCCTTTCAGTGTGTGGGCAGCAAGCTGGATGGCAGCCGTGTCGTTGGATTCGACGGCGGCCCGCAGCTTTCCTATGGTGACCGGCGCTTCATTTGCGAAGATCCTCAGCAGATCGAAGAGGAGGTCGGAGTCGCCCTCCACGGCTGCCAGCGCCCGTTTCCAGTCGATGACTTCCAGCCCCGCAGGTTTTGCCGGGAGTTCTTTCGCTGCCTCTTGAGGCCGCGGCACGGTCTGCTCGATAACGTTGACGAATTCCTGAAGCCGGATTGGTTTGGCAATGTAGCCGTCCATGCCGGCATTCAGAAACCGCGACCGGTCACCTTTCATGGCATGGGCAGTCATGGCGATGATGGGCAGCCGTTGCGGCTGCCCTGTTTCCAGCGCCCGGAGGGCCGCCGTTGCTTCCAGGCCGTCCATTTCCGGCATCTGGACGTCCATCAGCACCACATCAAAGCTGCCGAAACCGGAGGCCTGAACGGCTTCCACGGCCTTGCGCCCGTTGGTGACGGATGTGACCTCATGGCCGCACTTTCTCAACAGGTGTTCTGCGAGCTGGCGGTTGACTATATCGTCTTCAGCCAGCAGTATTCGGAACTTCCGCCGTTCCTGGCGCAAGGTGTGCCGGGTGATGAGTTCAGCGTCTTTGGAATCTCTTCGATGCGGCGCCAGGGCCAGTTGGACGGCCTGGAGGAGGTCGCGCTCTTTAACCGGCTTGTGGAGATAGGCGGCGATTCCCAGCTTGCGGCAGCGGGCGGCATCACCCCGCTGTCCGCCGGAGGTCAACATCATAACGGTCGCGCCCGAGAGCAGGGGGTCTTCCTTAATTCGTTCGGCAAGCGTAAACCCATCCATATCCGGCATCAAAGCGTCAATCAGGACCAGCGGAAACGGTTTCCCGGCCGCTTTGGCCTGTTTCATGGTCTCCAGCCCTGTCCATCCGCCATCGGCCAAGGCGGGTTTCATTCCCCAGTTGGAAAGCAGTTCCTCGAGCAGGCGTCGGTTTGTCGCGTTGTCATCCACTACGAGCGCAATCAATCCATGCAGCCTGATGCTTCCGGATGGCGGCAATTCATCCCCTTTGGAATGGGTACGTTGAAAGCGAATGGTAAAGTGGAACCGGCTGCCTTCTCCTTCCGTGCTTTCAACCCAGAGGCGGCCGCCCATTAGTTCGGTCAACTGAAAGGAAATGGTGAGGCCCAGGCCTGTCCCCCCGTATCGCCGCGTGGAAGAACTGTCGGCCTGGGTGAACGGCGCAAAAATCGCCTGCTGTTTGTCGGAAGGGATGCCAATCCCTGTGTCGGCCACAACGAAGTGGAGAGCAATCTCACTTTCGGCTTGCGATTCCACGGTGACGTGCAGAACCACTTCCCCCTGGTCGGTGAATTTGATGGCATTGCCGACCAGGTTGACAACAATCTGCCGCAGGCGCGTCGGATCGCCGCGCAAAGTGTAGGGCACGTCGTGCGCGACGTTCAGGGCCAGTTCCAGCCCCTTTTCGTGGGCGTGTAGCGAAAGCGTTTTCAGCGTATCTCCCAGAGAATCGCGCAACTCAAAATCGATGGGATTAATATCCAGGCGCCCCGCCTCAATCTTTGAGAAGTCCAGAATGTCGTTGATAACGGTCAGCAGCGCTTCTCCCGAGCTTTTCACCAGGGTCAGGTATTCGCGCTGCTCTTCATTGAGCCGAGTGTTCAGCGCCAGTTCGGTCATGCCCAGCACGCCGTTGAGGGGCGTCCTGATCTCATGACTCATGTTGGCCAGAAATTCACTTTTCGCCCGATTGGCCGCTTCGGCGGCCTCCTGTGCCTTTCGACGCTCCAGTTCGATGCGTTTGCGTTCCGTAACGTCGCGTGCAATCCCCTGCACTCCGGCCGGTTTCCCGTCTTCAACAATCAGCCGGCTGCTGATTTCCACTGGAATCCGGTGCCCGTCTTTGGCCACAAGTTCCATCGAGAAAATTGTCGGGGCGTCACTCTGCAGTTTACGCTTGAGCATTGCTTTGGCGGTTTTATGGTATTCTACCGCCACAAGATCGAGACCCTTCCTGCCCAGCACCTCGTCGCGGCTATACCCCGTTGCGCGTTCCGTGGCGCCGTTGATGGAAGTCAGTTTCCCTTCGAGGTCGGTGGTGTAAATGATGTCATTGGCGTTCTCAAACAATTCCTCATATCTCTTCTTGATCGCCATTTCCCTGTGCATCCACTCCCGCAGCAGGGAATTCTTGTTGCGGAGGCGCCGCCGGAGGATTTCAACCCAAAGAAAGGCAAAAATGACCAGAACGGCCGCACCGTCGAGAATCAAGCTCCACTCAAGAGCTTCCCACTTGGCGACTTTCTCAACCGATAGAAGGCCACTCGCAAGGGCCGGCATGAACGTACGCCCTTGAATGCCCTTCAGCAGGGCTTCGTTGCGTGTCTGGTAGATGGGGCTGGCTGTTTCGTTCGCCGTAGCGATATGGCCGTTCGCCAAACAAAATGGCGCGCCGTGCAAAAGCAGTGCCATGATTGCGGCAAGCGCTGGCAGCAGCCGGCGGGTGGAAAGCCAGCCGCGCGTGCGAAGCCCCGGGGCGCGCGTGTCGGGGAATTTCTTCATGATTTTTCTACTCACGCTGGGAGTTCATCAGTTTTTCGTAGCATTCCGGGCAGATACCGTGGCTGAACTCCGCGTCTGAATGGTTGCTGATATAACTTTCGAGCTGTTGCCAATAGTCCCCGTCACTACGAATTTTCTTGCAGTACATGCAGATGGGTAATAATCCACGCAACTGTTTAACCTGCTTCAGGGCCGTTTCCAGGTCGAGCACGCGGTCGGACAGTTTCCTTTGCAGCTCGAGCACGCGAAATCCCACCCGGACGCGCGCCCGCAGCTCGCCATGGTGGAAAGGTTTCGTTATGTAGTCGTTGGCGCCGGCTTCGAGGCCGGTAACAATGTCGGGATAATCGTCGCGTGCCGTCAGCAGGATCAAATATGGAGGCAAACTTGACGGCAAAGCTCTGGCCCGGCGGCAAATGGTGGGCCCATCCATTCCGGGCATCATCCAATCCAGCACCGCCAGCCCGGGTGCTTCCGGGCTGGTCAAGACTTGCCAGGCCTCGGTCCCGTTCCTGGCGACCCGGACGTTATGGCCCCAGTTCTCAAAGGCTTTTTGCAGGATCCGCAGCGACACCGGGTCATCATCGGCTACCAGGACGCTGAGCACCTCCTGTCCTTTATCCGTTGGATGGTCCACTTTGGTCATCATGTTTATGTTCCGGTCTTCACGGCGCTTAATTCTGCTGGATCTTTTGCAGCGCCTGGGAGAGCTCTTCCAGGGTGAAGGGCTTTTCCAGGAACTCCGGATCGCCGGCTTCCACGGCCTCGCTCCTGATTCGTCCCGAACTGTACCCGGAAGACAGAATGACTTTGACTCCGGGGTTGATATCCTTGAGCCGTCCGTATGCTTCAAGGCCGCTCATGCCCGGCATGATCAGGTCGAGCAGCACACAGTCGATGCCATCGCCTTTCCTGGAGTAGATTTCGCAGGCCTTGCTGCCACTCTCCGCGGTTTCCACTTCGTATCCCAGACGGCTCAGACCCTTTTCCAGGAATTGAAGGACGCGCGGTTCATCGTCAACCACCAGGACACGGCCCCTGCCAGCCATCATCTGGCCTGATGTGGAACTCGTAGCCCTGGGCGGCTGGTCAACTACGGCCGGGAGGTAAAGCGAAAATTCCGTTCCTTCCCCCTGTTTGCTGGCGACCGCAATAAAACCTTGCGTCTCCCTCACAATACGGTCCACCATGGCCAGGCCCAGGCCAGTGCCGTGCCCCGTCCCCTTGGTGGTGAAGAGTGGCACAAATATTTTTTCCAGAATATCTGCGGGAATTCCCACCCCGTTGTCACGGACACCAATACGCACATAATCGCCCGCTGCGCACGCCGCGGGGAGCCGGGCATCGCCTGGTTGAAGCGTTTGCAATTCTCCTTCAATCACCAGCGTTCCGCCCTTCTGCATGGCGTCGCGGGCATTGATGCAAAGATTCAGGATAGCCAGTTGGAGCCGGCTGCGGCTTCCTCTGATGCAGGGCAGATGCGGCGCGATATGATGTTCGATCCGGACCTTTCGGTCAAACGTGCGCGAAATGATGCGGATGATGGTTCCGAGCAGATCTGCCGCATCCGCTGGTCCCTTGTCGTCCGGGTTTTCTCTCGAAACATCCAGCAGGCTGCGGGCCAGGCTCGCCGCGCCTTTGGCGGATTCTTCAATGATTTTGAGGGGCTCATGAAGAGGGTCGGTGGCGGGCAGTCGGATCCGTGCCAGCGACGCGAAGCCAATGATCACTTCCAGCGCATTGTTGAAGTCGTGGGCAACGCCGCCGGCCAGCAATCCCAGCGTCTCGAGCGCTTGAGACCGGTTCGTTTCATTCTCTGAGCGGCCGCCGTTTTCGTTCCGCTGGTGCTTAAGCTCTTCACGGCTTTCCGAGGCGGGGTCTGTTATCGTGCTTTGATCGAATGTTTTCGAGGATCGGGTCCCTTCCGCCATGGCGACTCATTCCTTACGAGGTTAGGGATCGGGGGCTTTCCTTTCAAGCATTCCTGACTTTGCGGCTGATGGCAGAGGAGACTCCCAATCCCAACAACGCAAAGGACCTTCAATAGACTTTCTTTCGGCATTGCGGGAGGAAACTTGAACCCTCGGGAGATGTCTCAAACGAAGGGGAGAAGGGGAGTGAGCAAAGCGTCCAGTATTGGTACACTGGAATTGTTTACGGAAGTCTCGCCCCGCTCAGCCGGTCCGCGCGAACGGGGCTTTTATGCCGCATTTCAAGGAGGAATGAATGGTTAATACACTTTCAACGATGCTTCCTTTGGGCACCCAGGCGCCGGCTTTCAGCCTTCCGGATGTCGATGGCAAAGATGTATCTCTTGCCGACTACAAGAGCGCGCCCGCATTGCTTATAGTTTTTATGTGCAATCACTGTCCCTTCGTCAAGCACGTCCTCCCGCATTTCGTCGAACTTGCCGCGGAATACCAGCAGCGCGGCGTCGGCATTGCCGCCATCAGCTCCAATGACGTAAAGAGCCACCCCGACGACGCGCCCGGGAAAATGGCGGAGTTGAGCAGGGCGATGGAATTTCCTTTTCCCTACCTTTATGACGAAAGCCAGCAGGTCGCCCGCGCCTATGGCGCAGCCTGCACGCCGGACTTTTATCTGTTTGACCGCGCAAATCGCCTGGTGTACCGCGGCCAGATGGATGACAGCCGCCCGGGCAACGGCCGCCCTGTTACCGGGGCCGACCTGCGCGCCGCCCTGGATGCCGTTCTGGACGGCAGGCGGGTCCCTGACGATCAAAAGCCGAGCATCGGCTGCAATATCAAATGGAAGCCGGGAAATGAGCCGGATTATTTCCGGCACTAAGCAGTCGTTTCTGTCAGTGGCCGGAGCGCTATTGCCGGGGAGAATAGGTGATCCAGGTGGTCTTCAGAGTGCTGGTGTTTTCCACCTCGACCGCGTCAGCGGAGATGGCAAGGACGGTGAAAGTGTTTTCGAACGTGCCGCCTTTTGAAACCAGATACACGCCCGAGTTGTGAGAGATGACAGCCTGGGGCCCGGCCCCCGCTTTATCAATAAATCCGATGACCTTCATGTCCGAAAAGGTGGTTCCGGGCGCGCCCACCGGCGGGCCGCCTGCAGCCACGGCCGGGTTCGATGGAGTTCCATGGCGCCCGGCTCTCGGCGCCTGGGGCGCCGTCTTGAACTGGAACGGGTTGCGCATCGGCGACTCGGGGAGGTAGCGCGGCCGGAGTTCAATGCGGATTCCCGGCTGCTGCGCGTGAACGTCAAAAATGGGATAGCCCTCCAGGTTAGCCACCACGCGAACCACCGAAGGGTTGCCCGGCTGCCACTGGTCCACACGGACGCTTTTCAGCACAGGCGAATTCACCATGTAAACATTCCGGCCGCTCGAGTTGCGGGCGTCTTTCAGGTCAATCACCAGCCGGAACGGGTTTGCAAGCTGGAAGACGCGATAGGGAACGGACTTGCTGCTGGCAATGTCGACGGTGGTTTCACCTTGGCTGCCCGGTTGAATGGAAATTCCAGACACCAGCGCAGGCGTGGACGCTTCCGCGCGGCGGGGTTTCATCAGGTCAGGGGCAGCCAGGGGAATGAGCTTGTCATGGGAAGGCAGCACGGGGGCCGTCAGGCTGGCTGAAAGGTCTTTGAATCGATGCACCTGGAAGACTTTGCCGGGCGGCGGGTCCTCCTGCGCCGTCCGCTTCTCCCGGTCCAGAGCCTCGAGGGCCGCATGGGCTGCAGCGGCTTCTGCGTCGGGGTTTAATGCCATCCCGGCGCCCCGCGGCTTCAACTCAATCCGGATCCCGGAAGCCTGCTTGGTGACGTTAAAGAACGGATGGCCCAGCAGGTCGGCAACCACCCGGACCACCGCAGGATCGCTTTTCCACTGGCCGGTCCGCACCCGTTTCAGCAGCGGGGACTGGGCGGCATATTCGTCCTTCAGGCCCGATTCGCTGGCGCCCTGCAGGTCCACCACCAGCCGCTCGGGGCTGGAGAGTTGAAACGTCCGGTAGGGCACGGGCCCGGTAATAGCGATGTCGATGACTACGGCGCCGCCTGGCCCCTCGTGGAATGAGATCCCGCGAACCAGGGGCTGCGCCGGCGATTGGCCTGCTGCCTGCAAAGAATGGCTCGGTAGCGCCAGTCCTGCTGCCGCAAGCGCCAGGAATGAGATAGTAGCAAGCTTCTGTCGAGTATTGGATTTGTGCGTTTCCATCGCCAGACACAACCCCACGGACATCTGAGAACGACGTCCGGGTTCGCGGATGTACGGAGCTAGGCCCAAATATATCGGGCGAAACCCGGCCTGTCAAGCAGCGGCTTGCGATTGCGCCAGCACATGATAAGCCGGCCCTAATAAACACCCGCCCCGCCCGCCAACGCCAATAGATCACTGCTCCTTCGCCGAGGATAGGGTGCCCCGCAGGGCCGGGGCGGTTGAGGGGCTTTTTGAAAATTGGTGATTGGGTGATTGATGGAAAACCGGCGGGCGGCGGCGATATGTAGCGGCGGGCTTCAGCCCGGCACTTTCATCCTTCACACTTCATACTTCATACTTTTCCCCGTCCTTCATCCTTCCTTCTGCCTACTGCTTTCTGCCTTCTGCTTTCCGCCTTTCGCCTTCTGCCTACTCCCTACTGCTTTCTGCCTTCCCCCGACCCCCGACTGCCGACTCTCGACTGCCGTCCGCCTTCTGCCTTCTTACGAGCTGATCTAGCCGTGCCGGTCCTGGGTGTCTGGCGGCGCGGGTGGGGGCGCTTCTGCATCCTGCACGACAACGGGATTCTGGAACACCGTGCTGCTTGGGATGACGGCGTGGCGGCCATCCTGCATGCGGAGGATGGTGGACCGCACCTTGATCCTATCCACCACACCTTCGAATCCCGACACGGTGATATGGTCTCCGATCTGAAATGGCTCATGGAGCAGAAGCAGGATGCCGGCAAGGAAATTCTCCAGGACATCTTTGAATGCGAAGCCGATGGCCACCGAACTGATTCCGAGCGTGGTCATGAGAGTTCCGAGGTTAAAAGATGAAGAAACGACGGGGATCGCGCACAGGATTCCGGCAAAGACAAAGATCAACTGGGTCGACTTGCCCATCAGGATTGCGACATTCTGGCGCACTTTGCGCTGCTCGGCTATGCGCATGACAATATATTTGGCGACGCGCCCCCCGATCACGAACAGAGCGAAAACCACGGTCGCCATGGCGATGTTCGGCAGAAGGCCGATAAGGCCGTTCAGCATCCGGTCGGAGCTCTGCCATGCGGCCGACAGATGCTCAGGTTTCGCGGGAGGACCAGCCGCGGAGGCTATTGCGATTATTAGTTTCATAAATTCTCTCGGCGGCCCAAGCCAGCGTCGGAGGCGGCTTCCGGGCCCCGAAAATTAATCCTCTACTCGACCTCCCTGAGTTTTGATAGCCAATCCATCAATCAAAAATGCAACGATCGGGCCAAACAGTCTTCCTGAATCGCTCATTGGAACTTAAAGGATTTCCTTCCTGCGACTGCGCCGCACCCCGTAATTGTTGCCCGGCATAGGTAGATTTTTCTTTTGCCGGGCCGCATCAGGCCGGCCACGCTCGCGCGGCAGCCGGCGGGCAGCGGGGACCGCCGTTTTTGCGGCCCGCGCCGCCCCCTCCGCCGATTTTTCTTGACTTTCGTGGCCTAGAGTGGTAGTCTCAAGGGAGCCTGGGGAGGGCCCGTGGATCACATTTTGGGGAACGTCAGGGGCGGCTATTGGGCCAGGGCCGTTGCGCGCCAGGGGGAGCCGTTCGGCGGCTCCAACCGTCCCATCCGCGGCCGCGCCGGAAGGCTAGTTAGCTGGCTTTTTGGGACAAATGGAACAAAAAAAGATGTTATTTGCAGAAACGAAGCCGAGAGGTTATTGAAAACAAAGCGGAAGGCTACTCATGTTAGCCGAAACGAACCCGAAAACGAACCCGAGAAGTCCTTTAGATTCGTACCTGTGGAAAAAACGAACCCGAAACGAACCCAAAATAAACCCGGCCATGTTGTTGAAAACAGGTGAGGGCAAAAATCCTGCTTCGGCTACACAATCGAGGGTAATTTTGAGCGCAGGGGGCTAGGGAAGGGTTTTACGGCCGCTCCCGCCGGAGGCCCTTCTCCGTGTCCGGGCGAGGCGGGCGCGGGTCCCGGCCGCTTGCTGCGTTTGCTATACTAGCGGGCACTTGCACTGGAGGTGGTCGCATGTCTGTTGCTCTGGTTCTTTTTTGCCTGGTGTTGATCTTTGTGCTTCTGCTCATCAGCGGATCATTTTTTACGGTTGCCACATCGCAGGCGGCAATCGTGCAGCGGTTCGGCAGGTTCCTTCGGGTGGCTAACGCCGGCTTGAATTTCAAGATGCCGTTCCTTGATCTGATCACCGCGCGCATCAACCTGCGCGTGCAGCAATTGGATGTCGAAATCGAAACCAAGACCAAGGACAACGTCTTTGTTCGGATTCCTGTCTCCATCCAGTATCTCGTCATGCCGGACAAAGTGTATGAGGCGTTCTACAAGCTTAACGATCCTTCGCAGCAGATCCAATCGTATGTGTTCAACGTGATTCTGGGCCACGTGCCCAAGATGAATCTGGATGAAGCCTTCCTGCAGCAGGCCGACATCGCCATGGCGGTCAAGTCCGAGCTGGACGCGATTATGGCGGATTTCGGCTATTCCATCACCAAGGCGCTGGTGACGGACATCAAGCCGGACGACAAGGTGAAGGCGGCGATGAATGACATCAACGCCGCCCAGCGCGAGCAGGTGGCGGCCACGGCGCGCGGAGAAGCCGAGAAAATTCTCAAAGTGAAGCAGGCCGAGGCGGACGCAGAAAGCAAGGCGCTGCAGGGCCAGGGCATCGCGAACCAGCGGAAGGCGATTATTTCAGGCCTGCAGGAATCGGTGGAGCTTTTTCAGAAGAGCGTGCCCGGCGCGACACCCTCAGACGTTTTAACGCTGGTGATGATGACGCAATATCTCGACACACTGAAGGAAGTCGGCGCGAATTCGCGCACCAACACCATCATGGTCCCGCACTCGCCGGGAGGGCTCACGGAGTTCTTCAACGAGCTGCGCAATTCCATCATCCTGGGCATGGAATCGGCGCAAGCGGCCACGACCCCGCCGCTGCTTGGCAAGGCCAACGGCCCCGGGACCGTGCCGCAAGCGTAGGTGAAGGTGGCGTGGGTATTTATTAGATTCGTGGATATTAGAGCTCTGGAGGACGGCATTCGACGCCCCGGGTGGCCTCGCCAGAAAGGCCTCTGGCCTGCAATGCCAACGTCTCGCTGCCTGCTGTTCTCGCACCCGGACGTTTGCTTGACAAGCAGGGTGGCGTCCCATATTATGCAAAAGAGAGGTACGTCTTGTTCAGCGGCGGTTTCACTGAAGTCGGGTTCATCTTATTCATTGCCTTTCTTCTTTTCGGGCCGAAGAAATTGCCGGAGATTGCTCGCATACTCGGCAAGGGGATGGGAGAACTGCGCCGTGCTTCCAATGAGCTGAAGAGTTCGCTGGAAGAGGAGATTCGAAATCTCGATCGCAAGGACGATGAGGTCAGCTACTCGAGCCATGATTACTCTGAACCCGAGTACTCCGATCATGAGTACTCCAGCCACGAGTATTCAGGGCATGAGTACACTGAACCCGAGACGCATCCCTACACCGAAACGGAAGAGGAAGGCTTCGAACAACACCCGGAAGAGACGCACCAACTGACTGCAGGGTCTGAAGAGACAACGGTGAGCGAGCCGTCTGAAAAGACGGAGGCGGCGCCGGGCGGTCAGCCTGAAAGCGATCTGGAGCCGGCTCCCGAGTATGGCTACGACTATTCAGAACCCGCCCAGCACGAACCCGAACCACGGCCCCGAGGATGACGATTTTAGCGGCAAGCAGATGTCGTTCCTCGAGCACCTTGAGGAACTTCGGCAAAGGCTGGTTCGCAGCGCCATCTCCGTTTTCGTCGGCTTCGTAGTCTGCTTCTACTTCTCCGATAACATTTACGGCCTCCTGGCCAAGCCGCTGACAGACACGCTACAGAGTCTGCACATGGCGGACAAGCTGGTTTATACCAACCCCGTCGATCCCTTCAACCTTTACATCAAGCTTTCCATCGTGGGTGGTATTTTCCTGGCCTCGCCTTACATTCTGCTGCAGTTGTGGCTGTTCATCTCTCCCGGACTTTACCGTCACGAAAAGAAATACATCTGGCCGTTTGTAGGGCTGACCTCCGGCCTGTTTTTCACGGGCGGCTTTTTTGCCTACCGGTTTGCTTTCCCGGCGGCCCTCAAATTTCTGCTGGAATTCGGCAACCGCTTCACGCCCATGATTACCATTCATGAGTACTGGAGCCTGGCACTGACCATTATTCTGGGTGTCGGCGTGGTTTTTGAGTTGCCGGTTGTCATTCTGCTGCTTTCCATTTTCGGAATTGTCACGCCGAAGTTTCTCGTCAAGAACATCCGCTACGCGGTCATCATCACGGCGGTCGTGGCCGCCGCGCTGGCTCCCACGCCGGACTGGACCACGCTTTTCATGTTCTGGATGCCGCTGGTTGGACTCTACATCGTCAGCATCGGTCTCTCCTGGCTCGTCTACTACCGGAAAAACAGGAAGCAGCGGCATGCGCAGGCTTAGCGGCGGCAAGTGGTCATCCCTGCTGTTTCTGTTCTGCCTTCTGCCAGCCTTTCTGGTTTTAACCTGCCAGGCGCAGGCGGCGGATCCCTATGCCTTCAACGGCGGGCGCGCCTTTGCGGACCTCGAGCACCTGGTATCTTATGGCCCGCGGCCGGTCGGCTCCAAAGCCCTGGAGGCCTCCCGCGCCTGGATCATCAGTGAGCTTGAGAAAGCAGGCTGCAAAGTTGTTCAGGACCGTTTTGTCGGGCAAACCCCGGATGGGAATATCCCCATGGTGAATCTCATCGCCGAGATTCCCGGCAGCGAGCCCAGGCAGATTGTGATGATTGCCGGCCACTATGACACCAAGCTGGAACACTCCTTCCGGTTCGTCGGCGCCAACGATGGCGGATCCAGCGCGGCCTTCCTGCTGGAGATGGCTCGCGAGCTGCAGCAGACGCGCCACAAGCTGACCTACTGGATCGTGTTTTTCGATGGCGAGGAAGCAGTCCATAACTGGACGGACACCGACAGCCTTTACGGAAGCAGGCACTTTGTGCAGAAGCTGACGGCAAGCGGCGAGTTGAGCCGCATCCAGGCCATGATCCTGGTCGACATGATCGGCGACGCGCACCTCGAGATCCACTGGGACCAGAATTCCACCTCTTGGCTCAATAAGGTCATCTTCCAGCAGGCGGACAGGCTGGGCTACTCGAAGTATTTTCCGCGAGAACCTGCGGCGTGGGGTGATGATCACGTCCCCTTTGTGCAGGCGGGCGTTTCGGCTGTGGATTTGCTGGGCCTTGTCGGTCCTGCGAGTTCGGGCGCTCCCTTCGGTGCATACTGGCACACAGCCGGGGATACGACGCAGCACTGCAGCCCGTCCAGCCTCACCATTGTGGGCCGCGTGGTGAAAGCGACGCTCAGCCAGCTCGAAAGTTCACCCCATGTCCAATAGCCATCATCCTGGTCCCGCGAAGCGCAAGGAGGACCTGTCATAGGCAGTAAAATATGCCAGATACTTCGCCGCGCGCAGCAAGGCGGGCGGCCTTTTTAGCAATCTGTCAGACCCGCCAAAGTTGTTACTTGTGTGAAGCGGCGGATTTTCCGCTGAGGCCTGCCGGCAAGTCCTGCGAGAAGATGACCGCAGAACCTTTCTTAACGAAGGAGTGACGGGGAGGGGTTGAATCGTCCTTGAAAGGCATATCGGTACGGTAGTGTGCGCCGCGGCTTTCCCTGCGGGCAAGGGCCGAGAGGGCGATCAGGCGCGCGACGGTAAGCATGTTTCGGGCTTCGTGGCACGGCCGGTCAAGCGGCACGGGTTCTGGAACAGAGAGCTCTTCAAGCCGTTGGACGGCTTCAGCCAGCGCCGCGTGCTCACGGATAATTCCAACCTGGTCCCACAGAATCGTGCGAAGGCTATTAACAACCTGGTGGACTTCGGAGGCGGTTGCAGTGCTGGCCGCATGCCAGGTGTCACTGGATTCTTTCCCTCTGGGCTTGGCGCCGGCGGCGTTCGAGTGCGAATGACAGGAATGCGCGTGGGCGCTTGCGCCGGCACGCGCTCCGAACACCAGCCCTTCCAGCAGGGAATTGCTGGCCAGGCGATTGGCGCCATGCACTCCTGTGGCAGCTACTTCGCCGGCCGCGTAGAGGCCCTCGAGCGAAGTATTGCCGTTGAGATCGGTAGCGACTCCGCCCATGGCGTAGTGGGCCGCGGGGCGCACGGGGAGCAGATCGGTGGTGATGTCCAGTCCGTATTGCAGACAGGTGGCATAAATTCTGGGAAAGCGGTTCCTGACGTGATCTTGTTTCAGGCCGGTCAAGTCAAGATATACGAACTCTGTGCCGGTCTTGCGCATCTCCATGACGATGGCGCGGGAGACGATGTCTCTCGGCGCAAGCTCGCCGGCGTCGTGGTAATGAGGCATGAATCGATGCAAGTCGATATTTCTCAGAACTGCGCCCTCGCCGCGCAGCGCCTCCGAAAGCAGGAACCGCGGGGCACCTTTTGCGTAGAGAGCGGTGGGATGAAACTGGATGAATTCCAGGTCGCTCAGCAGCGCGCCGGAGCGGTAAGCAATGGCGACTCCGTCGCCGCAAGCAACGTCGGGGTTGGTGGTCTCTTTGTAGACCTGGCCCATGCCGCCCGTTGCCAGCACGACGCCATTGGCTTCAATCGTGCGCAGGCGGGAGGCTTTGGTATCGACATAATGGACCCCGGCAACCCTGGGTCCGTCCAGCAGGAGGTCGGTGACAAAAGTGTGGGGCCGGATTTCAATGCTGGGAAGCGTTTTGACCTTTGCCATCAGCGCCCGCAGAATCTGCGCCCCGGTAGAATCTCCATGAGCGTGCAGAACACGGGAGCGGCTGTGCGCGCCTTCGCGCGTAAAGGCCAGCCGGGTTCCTTCGCGGTCAAACTCCATGCCCCAGTCGATGAGTTTCTTGATTTCACGAGGACCCTGTTCCACCAGGATCTGCACAGCGTCCTCGCGGCACAGGCCGTCTCCGGCCTGCAGGGTGTCCTGAAAGTGGAGATGAACTTCGTCGTCTTCGGCGAGCGCGGCGGCAATGCCGCCCTGCGCGTGTTCAGTACTCGATTCGTAAATTTCGCCTTTGGTCAGGACCAGGACGCGGGCGGCGCCGGCCAGTTCAATCGCAGCTCGCAAGCCCGCGATGCCGGCGCCGAGGATAAGGTAATCGACGTGCTCATTTTTCTCGCTCATAGGAACCATCCTCATCATACGCGGCGCGGGGCAACGTCGCAACCTTTAGCCCGTCCGTCAGCAGCGGCCGGGAAATTTTCGGCGGTCGGGTGGTATGCTGTCTGTTTCTGATTACGCTCAAGAGAGGACTTATCGGCAACTCATGCGACGACTTCGAGTAAAATCGCGCGATTTTGAGTACCACGTCGTGGCCGGGCGTGGGGCGTGGAGCGACTTTCAGCGCTTTCTGCAGCGGAGCTATTCATCCATATTCGTATTGACGGAGCGCCCAATCTGGAAGCGCTGGGGAACACACTTCCTGAAGGCCAGCCAGTTGGTTGCGCCGGCTGAGATCTTTGTTCCTCCGGGCGAAAACTCGAAGAGCGTCAGGATGGCGGAAAAGGTGGCTGCGGCGCTGCTGAAGAAGAGCGCGGACCGGCGCTCCCTTCTCATCGCGTTTGGCGGCGGCGTGGTAGGAGACCTCGGCGGGTTTGTTGCGTCCACTTATATGCGCGGGATCGACTATGTCCAGGTGCCGACCACGGTGGTGGCACAGGTGGATAGCGCCATCGGCGGAAAAACAGCGGTCAACGTTGGAGAGATGAAAAACCTGATCGGGACATTTGCGCCCCCGCGGCTGGTGCTGGCCGACCCCGTGGTGCTGCGATCTCTCCCTCCAAGGGCGTACCTGTCGGGCTTCTATGAAGTTGCAAAGCACGCGGTCCTTTCCGGCTTGCCATTGTTTTCGCTGATGGAGAAGGCCGCCAGCCGGCTGCGCCCCGCGCAGGATGAGGCGATCGACACGCTGTTGGTACGCGCGGCCCAGGTGAAAGTAAACATTGTCAATCGTGACGAGCGGGAAGCCGATCTGCGCCGGCTTTTGAACCTGGGCCACACCTTCGGGCACGCGCTGGAAGAAGCCACCCATTACCGGCGATTTCTGCACGGCGAGGCGGTGGGCTGGGGCCTGCTTTGCGCGGCGAGGCTGGGCGTGCTCCTGAACATGCTGGACATCAGCGAGGCACAGAGGATCGCGGGCCTTGTGCAGAGGGTCGGGCCATTGCCGTCCATCCGCGACCTGTCCCCGGCAAAAATCCGGAAACTCTTTCCCCGCGACAAGAAGGCTGTGGCAGGGCAGATCCATTGGGTGGTGCCGGAGAGAATCGGCAAGGTCAGCATCGTGCGCGATGTTCCTATCGAGGCGGCGACGGAGGTACTGCGCAGCGTGCAGCAATCGGAGGAGCAGCGTTAAGGTGAGGTCAATGGTTGTTGAAGGCACAACCGTGGAAAAGGGCGCCGGCGAGCAGGCCACATCCTCCGCGGTGCGGAGCATGTTTGCGGCTGTAGCGCCGCGTTACGACCTGCTGAATCACCTTCTCTCTGGCGGTGTCGATGTTGCGTGGCGGCGCGCCACAGTCCGGTCACTGAAGCCTGTGCTTTCCAATCCGTCTTCCGTGGTGGCCGATCTCTGCTGTGGGACCGGAGATCTGGCACTGGCACTGAGGAGGGCTTCGGCCGGCAAGGTGCTGGGGGCCGATTTCTGCCATCCCATGCTGCAACTCGCCCGGAAAAAATCGGTGCGCCTGCCCCGAATCACGACTTTTCTGGAGGCGGACACGCTGCGACTCCCCTTCCGCGATGAGTCGCTCGACGCCGTGACCATTGCTTTCGGCTTCCGCAATCTTGTGAATTACAGACGCGGAGTTCAGGAAATGCGGCGGGTGTTGCGGGTGGGCGGAATGGTGGCAATCCTGGAATTCTCTCGCGTCACCTGGCCGGTTTTCGGCCCGCTGTTCCGCGCCTATTTTCGGCTCGTGCTTCCGCGGCTGGGCGCTTGGATTTCCGGAGTTCAGGGCCCCTATCAGTATCTTCCGGATTCGGTATCACGCTTCCCGGACCAGGAAGCCCTTTCAGATCTGCTTCGCGAGGAAGGTTTCAGCGGGGTTCGTTACAGAAATTTTACCGGCGGCGTGGCAGCACTGCATTTGGGAGAGAAGGGTTAGATGCGTCCGATGGCTTACTGCTCGGCTGTTTTATCTTCCTGGATCCAATCCTGCGGCGCGCCACTGTCTTTGAATTCCTTCTCGAGCTGCTCCATCGCCTGGCGGGCTTTTTCAGTTGCTCCGCGCCTGGCTTCGACTTCGACAGTCGCAGCATCAACCTGGCTGTTCAATTTTCTTGAGCGGTCAGGGTCGAGTTCTCTTGCCTGCTGGATCTGCAGAAGGCGGAGCTCATCTTCGGCCAGCTTTTGTTCCTCAATGGCGTGCGCCAGATGTGCGCGCGCGGCATCGAATCTTGCCTGCCAGTACTCTTTGGAATGCTCGGAGCTTTTTCCCTTGCCAGCCGGTGGCGCCGACGTGCCTTCCTGCCTTCCGCTTACTGCCCCTGCGGGAGGCTGCGAAGGTTTTGTTTGAGGCGAAGATGAGGTCTGCCCGGAGGATTTCAGAATGGTGAGGGGCGGCGTTCTCGCGATGTCATCGTTAGTAAACACTTTGGCGGGAACTGCACCTTTCTTCTCCCTGGCTTCATGCTCCTTCCGGTACTGCCGCGCAATTTCGCCAAGGGACTGCCCGGAAGTGGCTATCGAAATCAGCATCAGAAGAATTGTCAGGAGGGTCAAAAAGAGTTTCGTGGATTTCACAGAGGTCATATGACTGTCGGTAGCCGGAAGGAGAAAGTTTGTCCGGCTGAGAGTGTTCCGTTTCACTGTCGAATCCAGCCGGGGTCGCCGCCGGCCCGGCGGAGCTCTTGCTGCAAGTCCTCCTTGGCTTTCTGATCGTCCGCAACCGCATTTTCAGCCTTCGCGATTTTGGCGCGCAACTTGTCCACGTCCGTTTGGAAGGCCGGCGTGCTTTCCTGTTCCAGAGTCTTCTGCGGGTCAGGGTAGTACTGCATTTTTGCGAGCCCCAGTTCCTGGTTCAGGACGGCAAGCTGCCGCTGATGGAAATCCATCTGTGATCGGAGCTTTTCAGCCTTTGATCGAAAATACTTCTCGCCGTGCTCTTCAGAGGCCGCGCCTGCGGGGGCCCGCTCTCCGCCGGCCTGCTTCTTCTCTTTTTGCTCGCCTCCTTCCAGCTCTACCGAGGCTATTCCGAGCGAACTGCGGGAGGGCAGATTGTCATTGGTAAATACGGCAAC
>DATEKC010000215.1:0-19510 GCA_035277665.1 Terriglobia bacterium | reverse complement strand
CCCGGCCGCCGTGGAGAACAGCATCCAAGGCCCGGCAGTGATCCTTTACAAAAATCCAGTCGCGCACCTGGAGGCCGTCGCCGTAGATCGGAATGCTCTGGTCTTCGATTGCCCGGCTGATGAGGAGCGGGATGAATTTTTCGGGAAACTGGTAAGGGCCAAAATTGTTGGAGCAGCGGGTCACGATCACCGGAAAGTGATAGGTCTGGAAGTAAGCCCGCGCCACAAGGTCCGACGCCGCTTTGCTGGCCGCGTAAGGGCTGCTGGGATTCAGGGGAGAATCCTCGCGAAATTTCTGAGCGCCGGGCGCGCTGCCGTAAACTTCATCGGTGCTGACGTGAACAAAACGCCCGACGCCGGCCTGTCGCGCGGCCTCGAGCAGGCACTGCGTGCCCAGCACGTTCGTCTGCACAAATACGGAGCCATCCAGGATGCTGCGGTCAACGTGGGATTCCGCCGCGAAATGAACGACCGCATCCACGCCCTGCGCGAGCGTGCGGGCAACCATATCGCGGTCGCAAATATCCGCTTTCAGAAATTCATGCCGAGGGTTCGCCAGCACGTTCGAGAGATTTTCAAGATTCCCCGAGTAGGTGAGGCTGTCCAGATTCAGAATGGAATAAGTCGGATGCTCGCGCAGCATGTAGCGGACGAAATTCGAGCCGATAAATCCCGCGCCTCCGGTGATGGCCAGCTTCATGGTTTGCATTTACTCCTGCGTCTCCGCGGCAACGGCGATCCGGGCGGCGGATTCCAAATCGAGTTTGTTCGCGCCCGTCTCAGCGACCAGGTTGGTGGCGCTTCGCAATGACTCGAACGTTCCGGCATCAGTCCACCAGCCGTCGAGAATGCTGTAGGTCAGGCTGCCTTCGCTCAGGTAGGAATTATTGACGTCGGTGATTTCAAGCTCGCCGCGCCGTGATGGCTGCAACTTCCTGGTCCTCTCGAACACGCTCGCGTCGTAAAAATAAATCCCGGTGACGGCGTAGGGGCTGGGAGGGTTTTGCGGTTTCTCCTCGATGCGAATGATCCGGCCGCCGTCGAAAACGGGCACCCCGAAGCGTTGGGGATAGGGCACTTCCTTGAGGATGATGTGCGCGCCGCGCGGCTGGCGCCTGAAAAGTTCGGCGGCCTGCACGATGTTGCCCTCGATGACGTTGTCGCCCAGCACCACGCAGATTTTTTCGCCGCCGGCAAAGTACTCCGCCAGCTTCAGCGCGGCGGCAATTCCGCCTTCGCCTTCCTGATATGTGTAATTAATGTGGCGAAGGCCAAACTCCTTGCCGTTGCTCAGCAGCCGGAGAAAATCGCCGGAGTTGTGCCCGCCCGTGACGATCAGAATGTCTTTGATACCGGCATTGATCAGGGTCCGGATGGGGTAATAGATCATGGGCTCTTTGTAGACCGGGAGCAGGTGCTTGTTGGTAATTTTGGTCAGCGGAAAAAGACGCGAGCCCGTCCCTCCGGCCAGAACAATTCCCTTCAAAGTGCGCCTCCTGCTATGGAAATGGATTGCGGGCGATGCTTCCGGCAGAACGTTCCGTGCGATCCATGCGCGCTTCTGCAAAGATGGATTGATGGGCTCATCGAAGCTCGCCTGCCGCCCTTTCTTTCATTCGGCCGGCGGAGCCGGGAATGGTTGACAGCGCCACGCACACCGCAAACCAGGCCGCGTTGGCCGGAATGTGAAGATTGAAATCAACAAAACTGTGGATCAGCAAACCGCACACGGCCAGCGCCGCTCCCAGGCGAATCCAGCCCGTGTCCTGGTCCAGACGCCGGCGCAGGTTGCCGAATGCCAGACGAAAGAAGAGAATGAGCGATGCCGCGATGATCAGCGCGCCGAGCACGCCGGTTTCAGCCAGGGCCTGGGCGTAGTCGTTGTGCGCGTAGGGATAGAGCTCGTTGGTGGGAAAAGTCTGATAGGCCGGAAAAATCGAACCGAAACTGCCGAGGCCCGTTCCCAGCAGCGGATGATCATGGAAGATCAGCAGGGAATCGTAGGCCACGTGCATGCGGTCGCCATAAGTCGCCTCCGGAGCATTCACGACGTTGCCAACGCTACTCAGCCGGCTGGTCACGTTTTGGGGCGCAATCCAGAAGAAGAAGGCCGTGGCCGCCACAAGGCCCAGCACGCCCACCAGCAGATGCCGACGCGAGTTCCCTTCCTGCAATCTCCTCCAGAGAATCCAGGCGAAAATCACGATTTCCCCGAGGAACGCAACAAACCCTCCGCGCGAGGCTGACAACAGAAGCGAACAGACGCCAACGCAAACTCCAAAAGCCAGAAACACCCGGTGCTGGTCGTCTTCAGGCCTGGAAAGAACGTAGGCGGCCGCGATCGGGACCAGCATCTCCATCAGCCCGGCGAAATCATTGTGGTTGACGTAAGGGCCGAAAACGCGGCCGCGGGACTTGATCAGCCAGAAGATCATTCCCTGGCTCGAGAAATATTGCAGAATGGCGAAGAGCCCCATCAGGAAGGCGTAGGCCGTGACCGCGAATCCGAACCTCCGCCACACCATGCTGGAAGCTTCACCAAAAAGCTGGCCCGCCAGGAAGAACACGACCGCGTCGGTGATCAGCTTGACCAGAGCTTCGCGTGTTTCAAAACTGTCGAGGGTGAGATGGCCAAGGTATTGCACCGCTCCCAGCGCGAGAAACAGGGCGACAGGCACATAGAGCGGCGTCCAGATAATTTTGACGGCCTGCCGCCTGATGCTCCCCACGGCCCAGAATGCCAGCCCCGCAAAGGCCAGGACGTAAATCGCCGCCCACGCCCAGGGCTCCACTGCGCCGAAGGCAAAGGGCGATGCCAGGAGAATTGCAAACAGGAGAACCCGCGCGCGTGAAAACCAGCGGCTCCCCGCAAGGGTTGCCGCTTCTTCCCTTCTGATCGAAATGGGCAGGAATTCTGCGCTGCTGGTTGAGGCGCTCATGATGAAGGCGCGGAAGCTTTCGGGGCCGGCGGCGCCGGCGCGGCGTCTTCTCTTAAATCGACGGCATCCACCCAGAACCTTCCGCTGATGTCAGCAGGGAACGACAGGCAGCGAGGCCGCCAGATCGATATCTGCAACTGGCGGGTGTTTGCGCCCGTTGAAACATTCAGGGTGACCGGATGCCAATCTGTTGTTCCCACTGTGCCGTCTGTTGAAACATCCAGGCAGCGGGGGCAATCCGGGTCAGTCAGGCGAACACGCGGACCGCAGTCGGACGAGATGTCCTCCGACCGCACATAAGCCTGAAGCTGGTAGGACTGGCTCGGGCTGACAGGAACGATCTCATACAAAGGCTCGGCATCTTCGTTCCGGCTGACGGTGAACGCAATTCTGGCGCTTCGTTTCCCCGCATAGGCCCCCACACCATCAAGGCCCACCCTTGTGTAAGCTTCCTCGTGAACACGCCAGTCGAAGCCCATCTTCAAAAGCGGCGCTTCAAATCCGCTGTTGAACACCAGGTTGCCAACAGAATCCGCCGCGGGCCTCGGGATGATCCCGTGTGACTCAAGATCTTGCCAGGCGCTTGCGGCTTCCTGGCCCGGACCCTCGCGGACCAGCCAATCAAGATAAGGTGAAGCCTGCGAGAGCGGGAAAGTCTTATTCAACGCTAAAGTGGCCTGCAAGATGGGATAGGCCGCGGCGCCCTGTCCCTGGGTCACGAGAAAATTGATGTAGGAGAAATTGAGCTGCACATCTTTCCGGTCTGCCAGGACTTTTTGAAATACCTTCCCGGGATCGCCAACGTATTTCAAGCACAAGCGGAAAGTTTCCGGCGCATAGGAGGGATCCATCTCGAGCAATATTCGAAATTCATTCAGAGCTTCACCGGCGCTGCCGTGGACCAGTTCATCGTTGGCGGCAATCCATCGGTAGCGCGGCGTAGTCGGCGCCAGGGATAACGTGCGCCGCATGGCACGGTCTGCGCACGCTGTGTCGCCCGCCGACTCGCACGCCGACGCTAACGCGGACCAGTATTCGGGCTGGGTCGGAGCAAGCTCAGTCGCCCGCCGCAGTTGTTCCAACCCTTCCTGGACTTCGGACGGGTCCATGGAATAGGAATCCGCCTGGCCCAGCTTGTAATGAAGTTTCGGATTCACCGGGTCCAGCTCCGCGGCGGTTCGAATTTTATGCGGATTTGAGGATTGACCCAACGTTGCAGCGACCGCGATCACAACGGTCCGGAAAGCCAGCAACAATCCGGGCACGATGAAGACAATAAGAAATACCACCGCGCTGCCGCGCGAGCGCAGAGGAAATTCAAAAGAGAAGATGGATAAAAGACGCCTGATGGACAATGTGGAAGTTAAATATTTCTGTCTCGAAGCGCTGAAGAAGCTCTCGATTACAGATTCAAGGTTGTGCTTATCTTATCGACCAGGCTCTCATCTCCCGGCTCCGCCCCGGAGGCTTCGCCGTTATGATAAGCGCCATAATATCGGCGGTAGCTGTAGCCGTAATAGCCGTCACGACGCAGGTCCATTTTGTTGATGACCGTGCCCAGAACTCTTCCGCCCGCGTCGTGCAGCATTCGGAAGGAACGGATCAGCGCATTGCGCGGAGTCACTCCGCTCTCGACCACCAGAACAACCCCGTCCACTATAGCGGAGAGCACCGTCGCATCCGTTACGGCCAGCAAGGGGGGCGAGTCAAGCACGAGATAGTCGAACCGGCTCTTTAATTCCTTCAGAAGATCTTCCATCGCGGGCGAGGAAAGCAACTCGGCCGGGTTGGGAGGATTGGGTCCCGAAGTCAGCGCCCAGAGATTCAGCGGCGGTTCCACATACACCAGGGCCTCATCCAGAGAATAGGCGCCGGTGATCACCCCGCTGAGGCCCTTGCCCGCCTGAAGGCCCAGGCCTTTCGCGATTCCGGGCTTGCGGAGGTCGCTGTCAATGATGAGCACTTTGCCTCCGCGCTGGGCAAGGCTTTGGGCAAGGTTGAGGGAGGTGCTGGTCTTGCCTTCCTCGGGCTGGGAACTCGTCACCAGAATGGTCTGCGGCGGACGCGGAGCCGTGGAAAGCAGGATGGAGGTGCGCAGCGTGCGGAAAGCTTCGGCGATGGGTGAAGATGGCGTCCTGGTGACGGCGAGCCCAACCGCCCCGTTTCTGAGAGGCGCGACTGCGCCCGCGATCGCACCCCAGGCTGCGCGCGGACCCACGGAACCCGCCGACGGGATCACCGCCAGCGCGGGCGCGGGAATGTATCGCTCGACGTCGTCCGCGTTCTTGACGGAACTGTCAAATCCCTCCTGGACAAAGGCTATCGTGATCCCCAGCATCAGGCCCACCACCAACCCCACGGCGATTTCACGTCCTCGCCGCGGACGCACGGGAGTGGTGGGAACCAGCGCGTGGTCAATCACGTGAACGTTGTTGGCGTGCATGCCGGCGGAAACCATAGCGTTCTTCACGTGCAGGAGCAGGCCATCATAAAGGTCCTGGTTGGTCTGGAACTCGTGCTTCAGGATGTTCTGCTGGATCTGCAACTGATTGGCTTGGCCGATGGCCGCCTTTTGCTCGTCTACTCTGCCGGCTAACAATTTCTCCCGCCCCAGCGCAGCCTGATAATCATGGTGAATGCGGTCCAGCACCTGTTTGCGCTGCTGGTCCATCAGCGAACCGATTTTCTGAATCTGGTCGCGCAGCCGTACCACTTTGGGAAAATTCGGGCCGTACTGGGCCAGCGTATCGGCATACTGGGTCTGCAGGTCGCCGAGTTTTCCCTGGAGCGTCTGGAGCAAAGGGTCCTGGAGCAGGACGCCGACTTCATCCGGATTGGCCTGGGCAAGTTGATAGAGGGATTGTTTTTCTGCAAGATCGTTTTGCGCCTGCGTCAGATCCTGGGCCAGGTTGCCCAGTCTCTGCTCCATCACGTTCTGGTCGCCACCGACGGCAACAATGGAATTGTTCCTTTCATAGTCCACCAGGGCCTGTTGCGACTTCTCCATCTTGTCTTTCAATTCCGCCAGCCGCTGTTCCATCCATGCGGAAGCCTGCCGCGTGGCGTCAAACTTAGTGAGAAAGTTGTATTCCGTGTAATTGCTGACCAGAGCGTTCACCACGCGCGCGGCAAGCCCGGGGTCAGAACTTTCGAAACCGACCTGAACGATCCGGGTGCCATTCATCAACTGCACGTCGAGTGCACTCTCGAATATCCGGATCAAGCGCGTCTCTTCCGCATCCTGGTTGCCGGATTGCCCTGCTGTTTCGGAAGCGGTGGAGTTGAATTCCGGGTTCTCATCCAGGTGGAGCTGCTGGATCGTCTCCCACGCCAGATCGTCGCTCGACAGCACATTCACCTGGGTCGAGAGAAAAGTGCTGTCGGTCGGCTGTGGCTCGTCAAGGTTCTGCACATTCTGAAATTGCGGCGGCGCCTCAATCGAAACCCTTGAAACCGCCCGATAGACTGGCCTCGTCTTGAAGGCATAGATGGCCACAAGGCTCACCAGCACAAAGGCGCTGGCCAGAATCGTCCACTTCCTCTTGAGGAGAACATTCCAGTAGGTGCGGAGATAGGAGGAAACTTCGAAACTGTCAGGGTCCGCGGCAGGGGCCTGGTATCTTTGCAGGCCACGCCGTTCGGAATGGTTTGATTCTGCCGGAGCAGGACCGTTAAATTCTGGCATCATGTTCGAACGCGGCGGCTTCCGCTCTTTTCAACTTCATAAAGGAGCGTGATAGATGAGCAGGCCCGTGCCGACGCTCAGAGCGGCCTGGGCCCCATGGTGCAACGCCCTCTTGCCCGAACTGTCGGGAACAAAGAGGATATCGTTGGCTTCCAGAGACTGGTCAGGGGCCTTGCCAGCGAGAACCTTCTTGAGGTTAACGGAGATTTCTTTGCGCCCTCCGGGCGCTGCGGAGTCTTTGCGGATAATGACGGCGTTCTTCCTCTTCGCGGTGGAAGTGACGTTGCCGGCGAGGGCCACGGCTTTCAGCACCGTCATGTTCTCCCAGCTCCTGGCGAGGGTGTATCCGCCCGCGCGGTTCACCGCCCCCACCACATAGATGACGCCCGCGCGCTGGACGGTGACTGTGTCGCCGGGATAGATGGGAATATTTGAACTGCGGTCGGCATTTTCAAAGAGCTTCTTCAAATTGACTTTGATGATATCGGGCGGCGCGGCGTACGCGCCTCCCGCTGGACCAGTTTGAAGCGCCAGGGCCCTCATGGCGGTTTCTCCCCGGGTCACCAGGGCCGTGTCTCCGGCGTCATCGGCGAGGCCCCCGGCCTGGGAAAGCACGGTGAGCAGGTTGGTTTCCCCGAAAATCGGGAATACCTGGGGATTCCGAACCGAGCCTGTGATCGCAACCGAATGCCCGCGCGAAGCCTGGACGTTAACCGTGACTGCCGCATTCGTGACCATGCCGGTACTGCGAAGCTTGGCGGCGATGATGGATGAAAGCTGGTTGGGGCTCAGCCCCGCCGCTGTAAGGGGTTCCGAAAGCAGAGGAAGCGTAATGGTTCCGTCCGGGCTTACGCGATATTCGCGGCTGAGCTCGGGAACGTCGACCACATAAATATCCAGCAGGTCGTCCGGCGCAACGATGTACTCCAGGTCCTCGCGTTCACGCAGAGAGCTCATGGCCTGGCCGCTCGGGGTGTCCAGGGCAGGGGAGCTTTTCGAGGCCAGCTTCGTCTGGCCGAGCGCCGCCGGCGGCAGAGACACTGCCAGCAAAGTTACAGACACCCACCCCGCGAGAGTGAGAATGACGTGGGTATGAATATCGCCGGCGCCTGGAAGATAATGACGTGATCTCATCAATAATCACAGCTTGCAGCGGGTGACAGGAAATTGCCGGCCGCCATGGAAGAACGGCCGCTGTCTACCCGTTCGACATCCGCAACGTCCACTTCTACGGAAATCGATTTCACGAGCAGCTCAACAGAAAGGACCAGCCGGTAAAAATTCTTTTTACGGACCAGGACGCCTTCCAGCCCGCTCAGCGGGCCTGACTTTACCCGCACGCGGTCTCCCGACTTCAGGAACGGATGAGGTTCGGCATTCAATTCGTGTGAGACCGCCTGACGCACAGCCTCGATTTCACGGGCCGGGATGGGAGCCGGAACGCCGCTCAGGCGGACAAAATCGTAAATCCCCGGGGTTGAAAGAATGAATTGACGCTGATCGGCCGACGACAGGACAAAGACATAGTTCGGGAAGAGAGGCAGCACCAGGCCCTTCATTCTGTCTTTCCAGCGATGAGCTGTCTTGTAAACCGGCAGGAAAACTTCCAGCCCCTTCCCGGAAACTGCCTGCGCAACCGATTTTTCGTGCCGGTGCCGAACGTATAGAGCAAACCAAGCGGCCAAAGGCGGCAAGTGATCGGCAGGATCTCGTATTTTGCCCATAGCTCCGCTTTGCAAGTTACAATCACCTTTTCCTGCAGAGCTCTTGTAACTTGCTTTGCGCGAGCCGGTGGAACCCCCAGCTCGCGGAATCAATTAATCCAGGTGTTGCCCTTCGTCAACCGGCTCCAGGGCGAATCATGGTTCCTGCCCCGCGGATTTCTTTGGCGGATGAAGGACCCGCCTTTTGAAAAAGTCATGGCCACTTCGTGCGAGGCGCCCGCGTTGACGCGTTTCACGGTCCCTGGAAATCGGATGGCTGTAACTTCGCCGTCCGGGTTTTGAAAAGCCACCTCAAGCGAGATCCGGCGGCCCACTTCGACGGGCTGATCCAGAAGGAACCGCGCGCCGTTCTCGCTGATGTCGTGAAGCCAGCCGCGACCGATCATCCTCTTCTTTCCGCGCCCCGGCGTAAGTACCTTGATTGGACAATCAATCGCGTAACGTTCTCGTTGTCGGCGGTCATCGGACATCGATACGGGTATCACGTAATCGGAATAGATCGATCGCATACTTTGCCCCCCTCCAGAGCTACCGGATGACTCTAACATTGCTAACCTCTAATGCAGCAATCCCGTGGAAGGGTGAATTATGGGGGAGGGCCAGGCCGGAAAGGGTTAACCCGTGTTGCAGAAAACCATCGTATTCTTTGGTCACGTGCAGGCCGTCCCCATGGAGAAGCCGGGGACAAAAACAGAACTGCCCGACAGGAGTGCTCAGGTCGAGGCACTCCTCCGCTCTGCGACTTGTTTCCGGGGCACCCAGCCGGTTGATCGGCTGGGATTCGAGTATTTGGTGGCCTGAAGGTTAAACCCGGCCGAAAGCAACGACCTCTTTGTACGATTTATTCGATGGAACAGCCTTTCCACGAACGTGTTTGAAATAGGCGACAGCCGCCGCCCGCCGTGTGCTGACCTGTAGCTTCTTATAGATCGATTTCACATGTGACTTTGCCGTTTCTGTACTAATACAAAGAGCGGCAGCCACTTCCTTGTCGGAATGCCCCTGGGCGATGAGGGTCAGCACTTCCCACTCCCTGGGAGTGAGGTGACTCGCCATCATGGGTTCCGTTCTCCGGCCAGCAATCAGCCTGTCAAGGACGGCGTTCGTCACTTGCGAAGGAAACCAGCGTTCCCCTTTCGCCACCATCCCAAGAGCTTCGACCAGAACCTGAGGAGTCTCGGCCAACGACAGGCATCCCGACGCCCCTGACTCCAGTGCTAGCGCGCCAAACTCTTCGTCCAGGCCATCCGTCAGGAAAAGCACTCGCATTTCCGGGAATAACTGGCGCAATTGGTTCAGGGATTCGATCCCCGCGCCAGGGTCGGCGGTATGAATGATAAGGACGGGTAACCGGGACACATCCGCCCGGTCAACAAGCTCCGAAACGCTATCAAATTCTACAACACTAACAAAACTGCCTGCATTAGCAAGGTACGTGCTCAAAGTATTACGAAACAAGACCTGTGGACTTACCACCCCCAACTTCATGAGGTACCTCCACACGATAGGATGTACCCCTCCCGAACTGTCGACAACAGCAAACTCCCTATAAGTGCCACAAGTATAAGGAAAAGCCCCAGGGGATTTACTTTCTAATCATTAGACTTCTTTAATAACCCCACCATCATAGTCACAGAGTACGAAGTCGTCAAGCAATTTTCTGGAACCTGGGGTAGCGGGCGTAGTGTCCGGCCGAATTAGCAGGCGGCCTGTCGGCTGAAGGCGGAGAGTGGGCAGGTGGGCGAGGCCGGCTTTCTCTGCCCGGGCGCCAGGCTGGGGTGGCGGGTATCGGACTCCGCCACCACTGCCCGATCACGGCCTGCGCCGGCTTCAGTGAATAAGAGATTTTTCTGCTGAAGCATTCGACTCGTGGTTGCGGGCGCCGTCCGTGCCCACATCGTGCCGACATTGGCGATTGATTCGGGCAACTTTCGAACCATTACTCTTTGCTTTGCAACCCTTCGTCCGAGTCGATGCATCGTAACATTATGCGTCGGGAATCTTTGGGTCGGAAAGGAGCTGGCCTGCAAAGATGAGAGGGTGTCCACGACTGATAATTCATGGTCTGGGTAGGAAGTCAAGAAAGCAGCAAAACCTATTTATTCCAGTTAGAACGGTTTTAAACAGCATTCATTTGGATCCCCTCCGAATCAACATGATGGAGGTGTGGCTAAGCAGAAATTTCAGCCATCCCCCAATCATTTAACGCTCAGGTGTCCTTGCGCGGCATAGACAAGCAGGTCGCATCAGCGGCCTGAACGGTCTTGCGGCCGGATAGCCATACAAGCTATAGCGGGCCGGGGCATCAGTCCTCCGTAAAACAAGAAGAATTGGCGATGGGTGATTGCCCATCCTGCGTGAGGTGAAGTGTTTTCTGCGGAAAGATCGTCTCGAGTGGTTGGAGGAGACTGCAAAAGAGATTTTGGAATTTATAAGCCGCGCTTCGTGGATGAAGCCGCGGGTTCTGACCTGACAGGCGCCTGCGCAAGGTTTAGCAAAATTGTTGCCGGCCAGGTCCTTTATTCAATGCATTGTCCTGAAAGGAGCCAGAATATGCCAGGAATCATACGGAAAATCGAGTCATACATCATTATCTTCTGCACTGCCGCCTTAATCATAAGCCTTTTGGCAGGCATTCCGCTCTTTGCTCAATATACGACGGCCAGCCTGAGTGGAAGAGTTGAAGACCCCTCCGGAGCGGTGATTCCCGGAGCCAGCGTGACGGTAAAGAACATCAACACGGGCCGCACTCGTTCCGCAGAAACGGGAGATCAGGGCAGATACTCCTTCCCGGCCCTGCCGGTGGGAACCTATGAACTTTCCGTCGAAAAAACCGGGTTCCAGACTTATAGCCAAAGCGGTCTTGTGCTCTCCGTGAACCAGTCGGCAACGCAGAATGTAACGATGACAATCGGGGCCACGACCCAGCATGTCAATGTGTCCGGCAACGCGCCTCTTGTAACCACAAATTCGGCGGCCACCGGCCAACTCGTGAACCAGCAGAGCATTGTGAACCTGCCATTGAACGGCCGCCAGGCTCAAAGTCTGGTGTTCCTGATTCCGGGGGCCACCGACGTAACCAACAACTATTGCGGCGTAGGTTGCGAGGGTGGCGCCTATCCGGGCGAGCAGTACGCCTACGTCAATGGCGGCGGTCCTAATGGCGTGAACTATCAGATGGATGGCGCGGACAACAATGACACGTACATGAACACCAACCTGCCCTTTCCCAATCCGGATGCCATCAAGGAGTTCAACGTCCAGACCGGAAACATGAGCGCCGAGTATGGCAATGCCGCAAGCGGCGTCGTCAACATCGTCACGAAGTCTGGAACCAACCATTTCCACGGAGACGCATTTGAATTCGTGAGAAATTACAAGTTTGACGCGCGCAACTTCTTTGCACCCACTCGCGACAGTCTCAAGCGAAATCAGTTCGGAGGCACGCTGGGAGGTCCCATCCTCCATAACAAGCTGTTCTTCTTTGGCAGCTACCAGGGCACACGGACGAGGACAGCGCCCGACGGACAGATTGCTTTTGTGCCCACCGCGGCCGAGCGGCAGGGCAATTTCGGCGAGCTCTGTTCGTCCTATAGCCCAGGCGGTCTCTGCACGGACCCGAATGGGACTCAGTTGACCAATCCCGGCACGGGCGCGCCCTTTGCATACAACGTGATTCCTCAAAACATGCTCTCCCTGCCCTCCCTGAATCTGCTGAAGTATCTGCCGCTTCCCAATGGGCCCGGCGGCGAACTGAACTACCTGGGACCCGCTGCGGATTCGAATGACAATCAGTTTCTGGGCAAGGTTGATTACTACCGCGGCGAACACCACCTCAGCGGCCGGTATTTCTATACTCAATTCACCGAGCCGGCCACGCCCCTGGGGGACAATATTCTGGACCTCAATCCCAACGCCAACCAGGTGCGGGTCCAGACGATTGCCGTGAATGACACTTACACCCCGTCGGCCACGCTGCTGTTCAACACCTGGTTCGGATGGAACCAGCAGAACGGCGGGTACACTGCGGCCACACCTTTCTCCGCGAACGCTCTGGGCGTGAACATTGCGCCGTCGCCCTCACCTCAGCTTTATATCAGCGTGGGCGGAGGCGGGTATTTCACCGCCCAGGGTTCGAACGTGGGCGCCTACGATCGTGGGGATCAGACTTTCCGCGAAGTGGTGACGCTCATCAAGGGCCGGCACACTTTCACTTTTGGTGGAGACCTTTTGCGGGTCCGCGCGCCAATATCCAACCAGTATCTGCAGGGTGGCCAGTTCTTCTTCAACGGAAGCTTCTCCGGAAATAATCTGGCAGACTTTATTCTGGGCGACGCCGGCCAGTTCGTGCAGGGTGGCGGCATCTACGCCGACATCACGGGATACAACTGGGCCGGTTTCGCCCAGGACAAATGGCAAGCCACTCCCCGCCTGATGCTGACCGCCGGCTTGCGCTGGACGCCTTACCTGCCTTACACCGACAGCCAGAACCGGCTGCCCTGTTTCCGGCCCGGCCATAGGTCCGTGCGTTATCCCAATGCGCCTTTGGGTCTGCTGTTCGCGGGCGACCCGGGCTGCTCGGCCGGAACGGTCAACAGCAGTTGGGGCAACTTTGCGCCCCGCTTTGGCTTCGCTTACCGGCTCACCCAGGACGGGAAAACCAGCCTCCGCGGCGGCGCAGGCTACTATTATCAGCCTCCCGAAACCCTGGCCTGGCAGGACGCTGCCGGGGTGGCCCCATTTGCTCCGATCATCACCATCAACGACGCAAATTTTGCGGACCCCTTCGGCGTGGCGGGAATTCCCAATCCTTTTCCTGCGCAGTTTGGGCCTAGGATTCCACCCTCCACCGTCAGCTTCACATTGCCTACGACAGTCGCCTACATCTTTGCAAATAATTTTCAGAAGCCTGACATCGCGGTCTGGAACGTGGTTCTGGAGCGCCAGATCGGAAGAAGCATGATGGTGAAGGCGGCCTATTTTGGTAACAAGGGCACTCACCTCTATGCCACCTCGGACCAGGAACCCATGGCCGACATTAATGCGGGCCGGTATGTTCCCGGCAATTCGACGGAGAATAACCTGCAGCAGCGCCGCCCTTTTCCCAACTTCGGCCCTATGGGATTGATCGATTCCGGGTACAACTCCAACTACAACGCCTTTGACCTGAGCGTGGAGAAGAGGTTCACTCACGGCCTTTCATTCCTTGCGGACTACACGTGGTCCAAGGCGATAAACAACTTTTCAGAGTCATCGAATTTTGAGAGTTACTATCAGACCAACCCATTCAACCGCAATTTCAATTATGGTCTGGCCAATAGCGATGTTCCCAACGTCTTCAAGTTTTCGGGCACGTGGGCGGTCCCGCATTTCAACCTGGCCGGCCCGGCCGGCGCCTTCCTCAATGGCTGGCAAGTGGCACCGATCGTGACCTGGCAGAACGGATACCCCTTCACGGTGATGAGCGGGTTCGACAATTCCTTCTCCGGAGATTACGTCGATCGCGCGGACTTCACCGGCACGAACCTCAGCCAGGCCGTCCTCAACCCCGATCGGTCTCATGGCGCGCTTATCCAGCAGTACTTCAAAACTTCATTGTTTGCGCCAAACGCCATTGGAACTTTTGGCAACAGCGGGAAAAATAATTTGCGGGGGCCCGGATTGTTCAACACCGATCTGGCCGTCCTGAAGGATATGAAGATCAGCGAGCGTTACAGCCTGCAGTTCCGCGCCGAGTTCTACAACGCTTTCAACAACGTCAATTTCGGCTTTCCGGACGTGTTCCTCACTGATCCGTCATTCGGGCAACTCAATTACACCTCATCGCCGCCGCGAATTATGCAGTTTGCACTGAAGTTCCAATTCTAGGCGGCCCTGCCTGGCCACCCTCAAAAACGGTCTGCCGCATGGCCATCGGGTTCAGCCAGTCCGAATGGCCATGCGCTCCGGGCCGTCCAATTTTCCTTTCGCGCTGATCTTCCGGGCTGTGGCCGCCATCGCCCGCTTTGATCCGGTATTTCTTCCGTTGCCATTCTGAAAAAATGGCCGGGCCCGAAAAAAGGTTTTTTCCAGATACCATCCAAACGGCAAACTGTGTATCCTCTGCTTGTGCCGGCCTGCTGAAAATGCCGGCAGCGCATGGAAAATCCTATTCGGAAAGCGCAACAAGGGGAAACGATGGCAACTTCGCGGAGAACATTTTTGAAGGCCGGGCTGGCCGGGGTGAGCATTGGTTTGGCGGGGACAGGATCCGGCGCAGAAACACCAAGCCCGGCCGGCGATGATGAATCAATCTCGTCAAACCTTCAGGAGCTCGTGGGAAGGATTCGCCTGGGTGCGGAGTTTTTTCTCAACAAGACAGCAACCGAGCAGAGTGTCCGGAAGCATTTCCGGCTGATGCAGTCCTATGGCCTTACGGTGGTCAGAATTTTCGTGATCTGGGATGACATCGAGCGGACCCCCGGCGTGTGGAATTTTGAGCGCTACGACTGGATTTATAATGCGGCCCGCGATTCGGGAATCAGGATAGCAGCTACTTTGTGTTCAGAAGATCCGCCGGGCTGGATGGAGATGACGCCCTTTTATCATCATTACGCCAACCTGAATGATCCCAAACTTCGCGAGCATTCCTCAACCTATCTCGAAAAGGTGGTGAATCGTTATCGGAATCATCCGGCCCATGGCATCTGGCTGCTGATGAACGAACCGCACCCTGTCTATTTCTATGACCGGCCCGCGATGGAGGCATTTGGCAAATGGCTGGAGCGCAAGTATGGAACGGTCGACAAACTGAACCAGCGGTGGTTCCGGCCGTTGCAAAAATTTTCAGATGTTCAGGTGACGGCCGATCAGTGGGACACTTATTGGACAGACTACCCATCGTTTGTCGACTGGCACGAGTTCAATGACGACAACCTGGTTGAAATCCTCGAGTGGATCAAGGGACAGATCAGGAAGTATGATCCGGTCCATCCCACGCACATCAATCCCACGGGCGGCAACCGCTGGAAGACGGCGCGAGTCGTGGATTTTCTCGGCGCTTCCATTCATCCGGCCTGGCTTTTCAGTGAATTCAAAAGCAAAGAATTTGGTCTGGCCTTTGCCTACAACATTGACCTACTGGCCGGCGCTGCGGGCAAAAAACCGTGGTGGGTTACGGAACTTCAGGGAGGGCCCACCATTTACACGGGCCGCCGGCCGATGAATCCCACATCGGATGAACTGACCCTGTGGTTGTGGGACGCGTTCGGGGCGGGGTGCAAGGGAGTGGTCTTCTGGCTCTGGAACCCGCGGGTGCTGGGCCGCGAAGCCGGGGAGTGGCAAATGGCGAGCCTCGATGCCGCGCCTTCCGCGCGTGCCGCCGCAGCGAAAAATGTTCTCGACGCCACAGCGCGCATGCCCTTCATTATCGAGGCCGAACCTCAATCGCCGAAGACCGCCATCCTTTACAATCGCCAAAGCTTGCTGCTGCTGGAGCTTGATGGCCAGACACAACAGCGCACGCAGGAGGCTGTCCGTTCACTGACGGGCTGCTATGAGGCGCTCCGCCGGGGGCACGTTCCCGTTACTTTTATCGATATTGATGAACTCAAGTCGGGTGGGGCTGCGCAGTATGATGTCCTTTATCTCTCCTACTGTTATGCGATCGACGATGATGCCATTGGCGCATTGAAGAGATTTGTCAATAACGGCGGCACGCTCTGGGCCGATGGGCTTCTGGGCTGGAAAAATGAATATGGCGTCATCCGTCCCAGCCTGCCGGGAGGCCTGGCGGAGGTTTTTGGATGGGAGTCATACGTCGCGAATATCGATCCTGTGGAAGAGCCCTATTCCGTGACCGCAGCAAACGAACAGGGCGGCGAACTCTGGAAAATCCCGCTGAAGCTGCGGGCCGCGCGGGCGACAATCCAGGATCGCCAGGGAAATCCCTTCGCCACCGAACACGCATTTGGAAAAGGAAATGCGATCTATTATGGTTCGGCACTGACGCTGGCGTATGTCGAGCGTGGAAATCCCGAGATTGAGAAATGGATAACCGCGCCTGCTGTCCAGGCCGAGTCACGTTCATCTGTCCAACTCACAAAGGGGTCGGGGCAGTTGGGCTTTCGGGCGCTGCAACATTCTTCGGGCCCGGTTGCTGTTCTCACCAACTGGGGTCCCGACGAGCAAGTCACAGTGAGGTTTCGCGGCGCCTATGATTCCATCAAGGAGCATCTGGCCGGCTTGCCGGCTCGAGTGACGCGTCACGAGGGTTTTACAAATGCGGAGTTGACGCTGCCCTCCGGCAAAGCCTGCGTGCTGAAGGCCAGCAAGTAATCTGATAATCAAACAGGCAGGCGGCTGCACGGAAAATTTGCGGAAGCTGGAATTTCGGACACAGAAACCATGCGCTCAAAGCCAACTGGCAGTTTTGGCGGCAATGCAGGTTATAGGTTATTCTTGGTGGTTGGCTGATGGCTGCGCGATGGCGCGCCGCAGAACATTCTGCAGGAACAGGAAACCTTTAATTTCACCATGACAGAACGAAAAGAGCTTCCAACCGGGCTATTGCTCCACATTGCGCAGCAGCTTGACGTCCCCCTGCGCGGCATGGTGGCAGTGATTGAACTTCTGGATGAAGGTGGCACCGTGCCCTTCATCGCCCGCTACCGCAAGGAGGCAACCGGCAATCTGGATGAGCTCAAAGTGCGGGGGATTGAAGAGAAGCTGGCTTACTTCCGGGAATTCGTGGCGCGGCGGGAAACGATTCTTGCTTCCATCGCCGAGCAGGGCAAGTTGACCGAAGAACTCAAGTCGCGCATTGAAGCAACACTCGACAAGAGCGAACTGGAAGACCTCTACCTGCCTTACCGGCCCAAGCGGCGCACCAAGGCGACGATGGCGCGCGAGAAGGGACTGGAACCGCTGGCGCTCTATTTGTGGGCGCAGGAGCCGGCGGACCAGCCGCTCGAAACCCTGGCGGCCGGCTTTGTGAATACTGAAAAAGGCGTGACCAGCGTGGATGAGGCGCTCGAAGGCGCGCGCCACATTGTGGCGGAGATGATCAGCGAAGATGCCGGCCTGCGCAAAGCCCTGCGGAAGGTGATGTTTGAAGAAGGCGTGGTGGTGAGCAGCAAGGTGAAGGACGCAGCGGACGAGCAGGAAAAATTCAAGATGTACTACGATTACCGCGAGCCCGTGAAGACCATCCCTTCGCACCGCATGCTGGCCATCCGCCGGGGTGAAAGCGAAGGCGTCCTCGGCTTTCTCATCGAGCTTGATCCCCTGCGCGCCCTCAATCTGCTGAAGTCGCACATCCTTCGCCAGCCGGGCGACTGGACGCAGCAGCTTGAACTGGCCATTGAAGATGCGTGGAAGCGCCTGCTGAACTCTTCGATTCAGGCTGAAATCCGCCTGGAGGTGAAGGAGCGCTCGGACGGAGAAGCCATCCAGGTGTTTCGCGACAACCTGCACAACCTGCTGCTGGCGCCGCCGGCGGGACCGATCTCTGTGCTGGGAATCGACCCCGGCATCCGCACGGGCTGCAAACTTGCGGTGGTTGATGAGACCGGGAAATTCCTTGCCCACGATGTCATCCACCTGCAGCGTTCCCAGAGCGAAAAGGATGCTGCCGCCCGAACATTGGAATCTCTGCTGCAGCGGCACAACGTCCTCGCCATCGCTATCGGCAATGGAACGGCTTCACGCGAGACCGATGCTTTTGTGCGCGACTTCCTGCGCGAACGGCACATGGACAAAATTTTTTCCGTGACGGTCAGCGAATCGGGCGCCAGCGTTTACTCCGCCTCAGAGATCGCGCGGCTGGAGTTCCCGGACCTGGACCTCACCGTGCGCGGAGCCATCTCGATTGCGCGCCGGCTGCAGGACCCGCTGTCGGAACTGGTGAAGGTAGATCCCAAGTCGATCGGAGTGGGCCAGTACCAGCATGACGTTGACCAGCGCCAGCTTCAGGCGTCGCTTGCCACCGTGATCGAAAGCTGCGTCAACCGCGTGGGCGTTGACCTCAACACGTCATCGTGGACGCTGTTGCGCTACGTTGCGGGCATCTCGGAGCGGGCCGCGCAGAATATTGTCACGTTCCGGAATGAAAATGGAAGCTTCCGCTCGCGCAAGCAATTGCAGAAGGTCCCGGGGATCGGGCCGAAGACGTTCGAACAGGCGGCGGGCTTTCTGCGCATCCGCGGCGGCGACAATCCGCTCGACATGACCGCCGTCCATCCCGAGTCCTATCAGATTGTGGAACAGATCGCCCAATCGCTAGGCGTTCCCATCGAGGAGCTGATTCAGAACCCGGCGCTGCTGGAAAAGATAGACCGCAACCGTCTGCAAGCCGGCGCCTACACGCTGAACGATATCCTCGAGGAGCTTCGCAAACCGGGGCGCGACCCGCGCGACAAATTTGTGGCGCCCAGCTTCGACGAACAGGTCCGCGAAATTACCGACGTGCAACCCGGCATGGTGCTCGAGGGCGTGGTCACCAACGTGACCAGATTCGGGGCCTTTGTGGACATCGGCGTCCATCAGGATGGCCTGGTGCACATCAGCGAACTTGCCAATCGCTACGTCAAGGATGCCTCGGACGTTGTGAAGGCCGGACAGATCGTGAAAGTGAAAGTCTTAAGCGCTGATCCCAAAACCAAACGCATCGCGCTCTCCATGAAGGCCCTTCAGGGGCCGTCACCGGTGCGCCCGCCAAAGTCGCAACAGAAACGTGAAACCGCGATGGAAGACAAGATCGCCCTGCTGGCATCAAAATGGAAAACCCGTTAGCAGCGGCCGGCTCGAGTCGTGCCACAACGCTAAGGCACGGCGCGTCATTTCCCGGCGATGCGTCCGCAGCCATTCAGGAAGGGCAGTGAAATGCACGAGAAAATCCCCGGTCTTCTCGCAAGTGTTCAGGAACATGTCTCAAGCTGGTTTGCTTCATTGGCCGGCCGTCCCATTCCCGCCACCGCATCAGCGGAAGAATTGCGACAGGCGTTGGGCGGCCCACTTCCTCAGGAAGGGGCCGACCCGGAGATCGTTACCGGAATTCTGGCTCGCGCGGGCATGAAAGGCACAGTGGCCTCGACAGGGCCGCGATATTTCGGCTTTGTCGTAGGAGGCAATCTGCCTGCCGCGCTCGCCGCGGACTGGCTGGTGTCGGCCTGGGACCAGAACTC
>DATEKC010000214.1:0-17131 GCA_035277665.1 Terriglobia bacterium | reverse complement strand
GGTCTGAGTTTTTAGTGCGGCGGCAATGCGGCGCAGCGCGGCGCCGGCAAATAGAGTAAAGATCACATTCCACGGCCATCCGGGCCTGCAGATTCCGGCCCGAATGGTTGCGGGATTTTCCATCGGCCTTCCCTGTTCATGGACAATTTGATATGTGAGGATTGACAACCTGATGTGAAGTCACATTCTGCCGGGAGACGAATGCGCATGATTAAAAAGACAGGAACATTGGCATGCCTGCTGGTGATGGCTGCGGGGCTCGCTCAACCGCTCCGCGCCGCCACTCCCTCGGACCTTTACGTGCGCGGCTACAGCCTGATTCCGGCTCCGCAGAAGGTCGAGTTGAAAAGCGGGGACATCCAGCTCGACGGCGGCTGGCGGCTGAAAGTGGGCCCCGGCGTGAACGCAAACGACGTGGCTGTGGAGAGCCTGAAAGACGGGCTCGAGACGCGCCACGGGATCACGCTCGAAACGCGCGGGCGCGGCAGCGCCATCGAGCTCGAGATTCAGCCGGGATCGGTCAAGATCGGCGAGGCCACGGACAAGGACAGGCAGGCGATCGAAGAACAAGCCTACAAGCTGGAAATGGCCGCCGGCGGAATCAAAATTTCGGCCAACGCTCCCGCCGGGTTGTTTTACGGCGTCGAGACGCTGGTGCAGTTAGTGAAGGATGCGGACGGCAAGCATTGGCTGCCGGAAGCCACCATCACCGACTGGCCGGATGTGCGCCTGCGCGAGGTTTTTTGCGACGAGCAGATGCACATGGACCATCTGGACGTGTTGAAGCAAGCCATCCGGCGCGCGGCGTTTTTCAAGGTAAACGGCTTTGCGCTGCGATTAAACGGCCATTTCGAATACGCCAGCGCGCCGGCGCTGGTTGATCCCTACGCGCTTTCTCCCGCGGAGCTTCAGGAGTTGACCGATTATGGCTTGCGCTATCACGTGCAGGTAATCCCCTACGTGGACGGGCCTGCGCACGTCAACTGGATCCTCGAGCGCAGCGCATACAGGAAGCTTCGCGAATTTCCCGATAACGCTTTTGAGATGTGTTCCAGCAATCCCGAAACCTACAAGCTGCTCGAAGGCTTGTTCCAGGACTTAATGAACGCCAACAAGGGCGTGAAGTATTTTCACCTTTCAACGGACGAGGCGTGGTTCATCGGGAAAGCGGACAACAGCCAGTGCCATTCCGCGGAAGCTGCGAAAAAACTTGGGAGCCCCAGCAAGCTGCTCGTCGATTTCACAAAAAAAACGGCCAAGTATCTCCACGACCATGGCCGCGAGGTGATCTTCTGGGGCGAAGACCCGCTGCAAGCCGAAGACATCCCCCTGCTGCCATCGTGGCTGATCAATGGCGAAATTTATTCAACGGCTTACAACAAAGCGTTTCGCGAACACGGCATCCAGCAGATGATTTATACCAATTCCCTGCCGGACCGGCCTCTGTTTCCGAGTTATTTTGTCCTCTCGCCCGGCGAACAGGTCCATCCGCATGTCGAGACCGAGGGGCAGGACGCCCAGGTCTTCAATGAAATTTCTTACACCTCGGGCCGCCGGGAAGCTGACTTGATCGGCGTGGATATTTATGCCTGGGGCGACCTGGGGCCGCATCCGGAAACGTACTGGCTTGGATACGCCGTCGGCGCCTCGGCTGCCTGGCATCCGGGATCATCCGGCCCGCAGGAACTGGAACACGATTTCTACCGGCTCTTCTATGGCCGGAACTCGAGCGGCATGGGACGCCTCTACCAGTTGCTGAGCACCCAGGCGCAATTCTTTGCCAGCAGTTGGGACAGCGAGGCTTCGGACCAGTTGCCGCTGATTTTCGGCTACTCGTACGGCCTCGGGCCGTTTGTGCCGCACATCGAGACGCTGCCGCTCCCCTCTGTGCCCGCGGCGGGCTATCTCCACCTCGCGCACGACTGGGGCAGGGAAAATGCGCGCCGCATGCAGCTGGCCCAGAAATTTCTCGGCGAAAACGACGAGTTGCTGAACCTGCTCTACAGGAAACTTCCCTCGGTGCAGTTCAACCGGTACAACCTCGAGGTTTATCTCTCCCTGGCGGAGATCTGCCGCCAGAACCTGAAAATGCTGCAGGGGCTGGAAGAAATCAGCACCCATCTTGAAGCGGCGCAGAAGCAGGCGGAAGGATTGCACTACGAGGACGCCGTCAGCGAGCTTGACCACGCGCTGGATGCCGCAAAGGCCATCCGCGATGGCCGCAACCAGGCGCTCGATGACGCCGGCAGGATCTGGTACAAAAGTATTTTCCCGCGGGTGCGGGAAGCCAACGGACGCCACGTGGCGCGCGACCCGCAGGACTTTGTCTCTGTGGCGACCAGTGACGCGGCTCGCCGCAGCCAGACCGGGCTGGTTTATATGATTGACCGCGAGTTTTCGCTGCCCTTCGGCAAATGGTTTGACCAGGTCCAGGAAGTCAGGAACAGTTACGCGGCGGCGCATCACCTTCCGGCGCGGGAAGATAAATTTGACTGGATGGATACCTCCACGCTCCACAGCCAGGGGGTCAACCGCGACCTGTAGCACGAAGCGTCATTCCAGGGGGCGGCGCTTTACGGCACGAGTAAACTCGTACTCTTTCTCCTTCCATCCCTGCACTTTGACGGCGGCGCTTTACGGCACGTACCGGGCCTCGTTGAAACCAATGCCCTCTCCCGTGGGGAGGGTGCCGGAGGGACGACGGCGGGTGAGGGGGATTTTGAAAATTGGCGATTGAAAGCGCTTTCGCCACTCCGGAGCTGGCTGGTTTGCTGATAAACTGTCAGGCGGAAAAGCGAAACTCATCAGGCAGAGGAACTCACGAGGATTTTATGCCAATCAAATCATGCTTGTTGTCCGGAAAGATCCTGTCGACCGCCGTTATTCTTTTCGCTATTGCGATCGCTCTGGCCGGATGCGCTTCACGGCAAACGGTCACGCCACGTCCGTGCGACATCTTCGCATCCGCGACTCCCTGTGTCGCCGCCTTCAGCACCACTCGCGCGCTCTACGGCGCATACAAGGGACCGCTCTACGAGGTGACTCGCGAGTCCGACAAGACTTCTACCAATATCGATGTTCTCCCCGGCGGCTATGCCGACGCCGCCACTCAGAACGCCTTTTGTGCCGGCACGGCCTGCACGATTAGCAAGATCTACGACCAGTCGCCCGGCCACAACGACCTTATGCCCGCGCCTCCCGGCGGCGCAGCGCACGGCCCGGGTCCCAATGGCTACGACATTCCCGCCGTGGCCGGCGAACTCCCGGTGAGCGTCGATGGACACAAGGTCTACGGCATCGCGATCTCCCCCGGCATGGGCTATCGCGATGACGCTCCTGTAGGCACCGCGGTGAACGGCGAGCCTGAAGGCGTCTACATGGTCACCTCCGCCCTGCATCTCAACACCAAATGCTGCTTTGACCTTGGCAACGCGGAGGTGAACAATCTCGACAACAATGCCGGCCACATGGACGCCATCAACATCATGTGCCACGGCAGCCCGTGCAAGCCCGATGCCGGGCTCGATATGGAGAACGGCATCTACGGCCATCTCGCCGTGCCCGCCGGCACCGCGTTTGTCACCGACATGGGCGCCAACGACGGCCAGCATCAGTACGCCATCTACCAGGGCAACGCGCAGTCTGGAAACCTGACGAGCACCGGCATCATCCCCCTGCCCAAGGGCTATCAACCGATGAGGCAGGAAGGAGCCATCATCCTCGGCACGGGCGGCGACAACAGCAACTGGGCTACTGGTTATTTCTTCGAGGGAGCGATGACCAGGGGCATGCCCGGCGCGCAAGCCATGGAAGCGGTGCAGCGCAACATCGTGGCCGCTCAGTATGCCGGCCAGCTCAAGCCGTAACAATGCGGCCGCTGGGCCGGATGGCCCGCGCGGAAATTCTTAGAGGCTTTTCAAAATTGTTCGGAACGACGCGTCCGAAAAGTCAGAAATCCTTGTGTGATCGAATCTCCAGCGAGTAGCCGCCGGCCTGGTCGCGCAGGGCTTCCACCGACCACCGGCGCGTGAAATGGTACTGCAACTGAACGGCATCGTCCTGCGACGTGCTGGTATCCACCGAAATCGTGAAAGACAGTTTGCTGGTCACCCGCTGCTGAACGCCCACGCGCGCTCCGCGGCTTGCGCCGTGCGCGCCCATCTGCGGATTGATGGAAAGCGAGGTGATGCCGGTGAGCTTCTGGACGCTGCCGCTCACCTGGCTGGCCACGCCTTGCGCCAGGATGGACTGCGCTCCCAATCCTGTGCCGGCAGCTTCCGAGGGCTGGCCCGCGACCAGAAGATGAATGATGTCGGCGCGCGAGAGCGAAGGGTCGGAAGAATAGGTGGTGCGCATGTGGTCGAAAGGCCCCACAAAATTCAGTATCAGCCTGTACTGATCGATGTTCGTGAAGACGCGGACGTTCACAACAGGTTCGGTGGTGACCGGATTGAGGAAGTCGATCACGCCGCTTTCCACCTGGTAGCGCCGGCTGTTGAAGTAAAGTTCGCCGCCGCTGATCACCGTGCGCCCCACGATGACCGGATCGGCCAGCGTGCCTTCCGCCCGCAAATCCACGCTGCCTCTCATGTGGAGCTGATGGCTGTTGAGTGAAAGTTCGTGCGCGGACCTGATCGCCACGCGCAGCTTGACATCGTGGGTGAACCCGGTGGTCGAGCCTGGCGGAAGCGACATCACGTTGAACTGGCTTGCGAAGTTCACGAGGTCGAACGACGGCGTGAGCGACATCTGTTCAATGGTGACTTCACCGGCGATGAGTGAGGCTTCCGGCGAGCCCGTAAATCTCAGTTTGCTGTTGATCACTTCCCGCGCCCCTTCCGGGTAGCGCAGGCGCACGTTGTCCGCGCTGAGCGCCAGATTGAAAGCTGCTCCGTGCGTGTAGGCGACGGACCCCGAGGCCTTGATCGTCCCCTCGCCGGCCTTCGCGTCGAACTGCACAATTTCCGCCCGGCCGCCGCCCACGCGGATGGTGGCGTTCAGATCATACACGCCGATTGGCGCGTCTGCCGGCTCGACGGCGGCGTTCACAAGCTGCACCTGGCCCTGCAATGACGGATGGCTCCGATTGCCGCTCGCGCTGAGGTTGATGCGAAACTGGCCGGAGCTGGTCCAGCCAGGCTGAAACATCTGCACAATGTGGAGATCAATGTTTCCGTTAACCGAAGCCTGCACCGGCGCATTGCCCGCCAGCGGCACTTTGGCCTGCACCTTAAAATCAGATTGCGTCCCTTTGATTTCCGCAGGGTTCAAAACGAGCACTCCGTTGCGATAGTTCGCCGTGATGGCGGCCGCGCTGGAAAGTTGCAGGGATTGATAGGCCATGCGGAAATTGGGAATCTGAAGCTGCGCCTCGATCCGGCTGGGATCTTTCAAGGGGCCTTTCGCCCATCCCTGAAGCCGTGTTTCAAATTTGATGCCCTGCGGGGCGCTCGGGAAGTAAGACACCAGTAGCGGCCCGGCGTTGATGATTCCGGTCTCGAGCTTGGCATTCATCGGGTAATCGCCGGCGAGGCGAACGGCGCCATCCAGGCGCGCCGGAATGCCCGCGAAGTTTGAGTTGAGGCTGAACGTTGCATTCTGGTTGGCCAGCGCAGCCTGGCAGGAAACGCTTGTGATCTTCTGCCCTCCGATTTCGAGGGCGGCGATGGAAAGGCTCGCCTGGCCCTGCGGCGCTTTCAGCGTGCCCTGCCCTCGCAGGGATGCGGATACAACGCCTTTGATGGGAACATGCGCCTTCTTGAATGCTTCGAGCCCGGCGAGATGGATCTGCTCCAGTTTCGCCCCTCCGTTATACGCCTGTCGTTGAGGATCGTAAGTGAGCTGGCCGGAGCCGCTGCCGGCGGGAGTTTTCAGGTTCAGCGTAGTGTGCACGGCCCTCCCTGTGCCATTAAAGTGGAGCATCAGATTCTTGATCGGCTGCTTCCAGGCCTCGCCCTTAACGATGCGTACCGTGCCGTTCCCCTCGGGATTCGACAGCGAGCCGCGAAGCGAAACGTCCGCCGAAAGCACGCCCGCCACCGGATAAGGTTTTCGGGCGAGGCGTGCCAGGTCCGCCACAGACATGTTGCTGGCGGAGAGTTGGAGCGAGACCGGCAGTGACGGATTGTATTTCCAGTTCCGAAGGCCCACCGAGGCCTGGAACCACGCTTCGCCACGGGCGGCCTGGAGTTCGCCGCCGGTCAGCGACAACTTCGACGGCGACGCAGCCAGTTGGGTTTGCAGATGCGGGAATGATGTTCCTTGAATCCTCAAATGGTCAGCGGACAATTGCCCGTTCAGAGCGGGAGCCTGCGTGCTGCCTCGAACCGTTCCCTGGAAGCGGGCGCTTCCTGCCAGGCCGAGTGTGCGCACTGAATTCGGATTCGGGCCGGCGAATTTGCGCAGCCCGGCAACGAGCCGGTCGGTTGCACCGAGGTCCCCGCTGCGTGCCGTGATCTCGAGCGCGCTGCGATCACCCAGAGCGCCATTCAGGCTGATTTCGCTCTGCGGCGTGCGCAGTACGCTGTGCTGGAAGGTCACGCTTTTTGAGCGGGCCTCATACGTCACGTGCAGGTCTCCCTCGATGGGAGTGGCCTGCCCGGCCTGCTGCCACGGCCCTATGCTCGCTTTCAGGTTCGCGTCGGAGTGAGCGCGCAACCCGGCGGCCCCGCCGTGCCATGCCGCGCTGAACTTCGCATTCAGATTTCCGCGAAGAGGAAATTTTGCCCAGCGGTTGGCAGGCAGCGCGGCCCGCAGCGCGGCCAGTGATACGGATTGGATGGACGCCGTGGCCTTCGCCTGCGCCACCCCGGAAATGTTGCGAATGGTGGCGCCGGCCGTCACGCGGCCGCCAAACGCGCGCGCCTCGAAATCGCTTGCGGTGAGGTTCCCATGCTGAAGCCGGTAGCGGCCTCGCACGCCGGCAATGCGGCCCTGCACGTTTCCGGAGCGGAGTGTGAGGGCCGGGCTGCTGAGCTGCCCCGCCATGGATAGCGAGGCGAGCAGCGACTGCCCGGCTGCGCTCTCGTATTGGAACCGGCCGGTGGTGTCAATTTGCCCGGCGGGCCGGATGGAAGTGTTGAGCACACGTGCCACCTCGGCAGCCGCCAGCGAGACGGAGTACGAGCCCGCCACCGAGGGATGGCTGTAATTCCCTACTGTCGCTTTGATCGAGACCTGCGACTTTCCGCTTCGGACCACCAGCGGCTCCATCTGCATCTTTGTAGAGCCGGCGATGAACTGCAGGTCCAGGCTGTGGTCCACGGGCTTGTATTGGCTCACCTGGATTTCGCCGTTCTGGTACCGCAGCGATCCGCGATATTGCGCTGTGCGAGGTTCAAAGAGGGCTTGCACCTGCAAGCGCTGCAAGTCCGCCTGGAGAGGTATCTGCCGGTCGTTGACGTAAACTTCCCCGCGTTTCAGCGTCAGGCGGTCCACTTCCACGCGGCGCGGCGTGGCCGCTCCCTTCTGCTGCCCGCGAATCGAGCGAGGTGGGCCCGGGAGATTGCTGTGGCCATTCGCGTCAACAATAAAATGAACGACTGGATGGTCGATCACCAGGTCGCTGAGCCCCAGGCGGCCGTGAACGAGCGGCAGGAATTTGAGATTCAGCCCAACATGGGTCATCGACAGTATTGGCGGCGCGGAGGAAGGCTCGCCTCCGCGGATTGCGATGCGATAAAGATCGGCGCGAAGGGTGAGGAGATGAAACGCCAGATCGCCGATCTGCACCTTGCTGCCGGTAGCCTGTTCCGCGCCGGACTCGATCTTTGCCAGCGCGTACCGGTGGAATGCTCTGCTGCGCAGCACGAAAAAGCCGGCAACGACGATCACGGCGACAAGGACCAGGACCGCCAATGCAAGGCGCTTGAATATCCATCTTCCGGTCATCATTTTTTTCTCCGCATCGCCTTCCTCCGCGCTGGGAACGCCGGAAATCAAAACGCCTGGCCGAGCGTCACGAAAACCTGCGTGGCTTTCTGGCCCGGCTGCGGATTCAGATTTCTCCCGATGTCAACCCGGATCGGCCCAACAGGCGTGTTGTAGCGAAACCCGAATCCCAGCGTATTGCTGTATTGGCTGAAGAAGCGGCCGAAGCCGATATGATCGAAAACATTCCCGCCGTCGTAAAAAATCACTCCGCCGAGCCCCTGCTTGACGGGGATCGGAAACCGTCCTTCCGAGTTCAGAATGAAAAGTTGAGGCCCGCCCGTGGGCAGGAGAACTTTGGCCGTGCAGGTTGAAGGAGCATTGGCCTGGGTGCACAGGACGCCGGTGGTCTGAGGGCCCGCCGCGTTGATGGCAAATCCGCGCAAGCTGTCGGCCCCGCCGGAAAAGAAGCGCTCGCTTAAAGGAACGTGGCTGCCGGCGAAGGCGCCCACCACGCCGGCCTCCACGCGGTTGGCCCACACCAGCCACGGTTCCACCCGGCGGTAGAAGGACACCTGCCCGAAAAGGCGCGCAAAGTTATCGCTGGAGCCCAGGGCCGTGGGCGTGAGCCCGAGATCCACGGATTCGAACACTCCCCGGTGAGCATCCAGCGGATTGTCCCGCGTGTCGCGGATGAAAGAGACCGACACCGTCGAGGTCTGGATCGACTGGTCTTCGCGCGGCACGAAGCCCTGGATCAAAAGGTCGGTGAGGCTGGTGCGATCGAAGCTGTAGCGGAACTGCAGCCGCTCGGCGTGCGATGAGTTGAGCGCACGATCGAATTGCAGCGAGGCGCTGCCCAGCCTGGCGGCGAATAGCGGATTCTGGGTGGTGCGTTCCGCCGAGAGGTCGAGCATCGAACTCCAGAGCGGCCCGCGAAATTGCGGCACGGTGTAAGTGAACGAGAGGCGCTGGTCAAGACGGGAATCGATTGTGGAAACCTGGGCTGTTTCGTCCCGCCCGCGCAGGTTCTTGCGCGTGTACTCAAACGATCCTTGAGGACTGAAAACGCTTTTCTGGATAGGTTGGAACGATGATGGCAATCCGATGGCCGGCAGGCCCGGCAGTTGCACGATGCCGGTCGAGATTTGTCCGGTCCGCGGCGTAATCAGAAAGCCGAAGCCGTAGGCAATCGAGTTGAGCGGGGATTCGTGGACCTTGACCAGCACATCGGCTGACTGGTGTTTGGAGGCCTGATCGCCCGCCTGGGATTGCGCGTCGGGGGGCGGGTCTGTAATCGTCATCGCTCCGGCCGTATCCTGCCCCGCCGAATGTGCAGGTGCGACACTGGCCCAGTCGAAGATGCCAAGGCCGTAAAGCGTGCTGTCCGCCTGCAGCATGGCGGTCTGGCTCATAGGATCGCCGGCTTGAAGGCCCGTCCGGCTCTGAATGTACTGCGGCTTCGTGTGGCGCGCTCCCAACACCAGCACCTGGCGCACTTTCACCTCAGGCCCTTCCTGGATGTCGTAGATCACATTCAGCCGGTGTGGATGGTTTGGCACCGGCGATGAGGTGGCTTGCATGTTAACCTGCGGATATCCGAGTTGAAGGTAGGCAGCCACAATGCGGTCCCTGTCGCGCGTCACCGCGGCGGGCGAGTAGGCGTGTCCGGCGCGGAGATCTAGCCCCTCGGGAACCAGCCTGGCAAGCGTTTGCGTCTCGAGACCGTTAAGCTTAAGGCTGTTGACGACGGTCATTGGCCCTTCCGCGATCTGGAAAATGATCGTGAGCTTCGAGCCCACATCCGAAACTTTGGCGTGGATGTCCACGTCTTCAAAACCGGCGTTGTGATAAAAGTTTTTCAGGTTATTGACGCTCTGGCTCATCAAAGCCTGGCTGTATTTGCCGTGCGAAAAGAAGTGGGCAAGTTGAATGGCCACCGAATGGTCCAACTGGTCTTCATCAAAATGCCGGTTCCCTGTGTAACGGATCCCCACAATCTTGTGGCGAGCACCGCGCTCCACCTGGTACGTCAGCAGAATTTCGGAGGGATTCCGCTGCACCTTCGGCGTGACATGGGCATCAAAGTAGCCTTTGGACTGGAGGTAGGCGGTGAGGTCGCGGGCGCCTTCGGTGACCAGTTCACGGTCAAACGAGTGTTCCTCATAGATGGGTATGGTCTTCGTCAAAGTCTTTTTGTGTACCTTCGCTCCGGTGACGCGAATTTGCACTTTTGGCCCCAGTGTCACCTGGAAGTGAATCGGAACACGATTGGTCTTCGGGTTGTACCGGGGCTTTTCAACCGCGACGTTGCCGGCCAGCCAGCCGTGGTTCCCCAGATAACTCTGGATCTGATTTGAAGCGCGCGACACGCGCTGGGGGCCGAAATCCTTGCCCGGACGGATGTTTGCCCCACGCAAGCGCGCGCGGACCGAATGGAGCGATGCCAGCATTCGCTGCTGCTCCGCGGGCGGCGGGCCGCTGATGCTTATTTTTCCGAAATCTGCGCGCTTGTTGGGCGTGATGTCATAAGTGATGTTGGCCAGCTTGTGCGCGTTGTCGAAGCCGGCATGCGCGTGGACCTGGACGAGGTAATAGCCCCGGTTGACAAAAAGACCCTTCAGCCGGTTTGCGCCGTCCTGGACCAGGTCCGGCTCGTAAGGAGTTCCATCCGGGTAATTGACCGCCTGGCGAAGCCGCGCGTAGTCAAACCGGCCCACGGAGTTTGAAAAGGAAATCAGCCCGAGATAATAGACCGGCTGCAGAAGGAACAACACTCGCAGCCCGTCGGCTTCGGGCGTAACCTGGACGTCGACCCGCTCGAAGCGCCCGGCAGACTGAAGCGCAGCGGCCGTGGCCCGGGCCTTTGCCTCGGAGTAGGGCTGGCCCGCTTTCAACTTTACGAGTGGTTGCAAAGGCTGCAGATTTACATTGGGCGCGGCGACGAGATGAACGGAAGCAACAGGCTGGCCTTCGTAGGAAACCTCAGCACGCACCTGCCGGGCGTAGGAACTGTTCGCGCAGACAAGGATGGCAAAAAGGAAAGCACTCGCGAACACCAACGCCACGCTGTCGAAATTTCGGCGGGTATGCATGCGCAGAAATCGGGCGCCTGGCCCGATGATCTCCAGTCACTTTGCTTTCCCCCCCGCCCCGATGTAGTCAAGGCCCCGTACTTTGTTCTTCCCGATAAGTAAATCGATTTCTGACAAAACCTCCCCCGAAAATCCATCCCCAATGCCTCATTAAAACTTCGCAGACCAGAACCCACCATCATGCGGCCGCAGGCATCCTGCGCATCTGGCCTTGCCGTCCGCCGCGCATTCCGCCTGAAGGGCAACAGGCGCGTAAACATCTGCCACGACCCCGCTCATGGGCCGGCCACCTTCAAATCATGAGCCCCTATACCTAAATCATACCGCTGCCAGGTCTGGCAGTCGACCCAATCAGGCCGCGCATAACGGACAGCCTGGATTTGCATGGTTAATGCAGTGAAGAATCGGAAGCACGGACAGAATTCGCACGGCTGGTTTGCCGGCCTGCCGGTCTTGTGACGGGGACATCAGCGCGGGTCCGGCTGGGCACGCGAGTCGCTATGCCATCCTGTTTTTCCGTTGATGATTTGTAGGGACTGAACAGGCCGAAGACATACATCGTATCGCCGGTGCGATAGTCCCTCATCCAGGGAGCGCCGGCACCTGTAAATCCTCCCACGGCGCCCCCCATGCCGGAAAGGACCGCGATGTATTGCTTTCCATCCAGGCGAAAAGAGATCGGCCCGGCGCGGATGCCGGAGCCCGTCTGATATGACCACAGGATTTGTCCATCGGCCGCATCATAGGCTGTAAAGCGGCCTTCCGGATCGCCTGTAAAAACCAGACCTCCGGCTGTCGCCAGGACTCCGCCCGCCATCGGGGTCCGCGTTTTGACCTGCCAGACCACATCGCCCGTGTCCGCGTTAATCGCCATGAATTTTCCGTAGGCCTGATTGGGCAGATATTCGAATCCACTCTCACCTTCGGGGAGGTTCGCTTTTCTGGCCGCCACGCCGTTGTTCACATATACAGCGCAATTCTCGATGGCCGGAATGTATGCCATGCGGGTCAGCGGACTATACGCCATGGCATTCCATTCCTTGCCTCCCGCCGCGCCGGGGCAAACTGTAACGCCTTTCAGGGTGGGAATTGTTTCCGGATTGATAATCGGCCTGCCGACAGAGTCGAATCCTTTCATCCACGTGACACGGACAAACGGTTTGGCAAATAGAAACTTCCCGGTGCGCCTGTCAAGCGCATAAAAATGGCCGTTGCGGTCCGCGTGGATGAGCGCTTTAATTTGCCGGCCGCCCTGCTGGAGGTCAACCAATATCATTTCATTGACGCCGTCATAATCCCACACGTCGTGAGGGGTGAACTGGTAGTGCCATACCAATTTCCCCGAGGCGGGGTCCAGCGCAACAACAGAGTCTGTATACAGGTTGTCGCCTGGGCGCGCGTCAGTGTCATAATCCGGATTGGGATTGCCCACTCCCCAATACACGAGATTCAGTTCAGGGTCATAAGACCCGTTCATCCAGGTGCCCCCGCCGCCCTGTTTCACGGAACCCTCGCTCCACGTTTTGGCATTCTTTTCCCCTTTGCCAGGGACCGTATAGAAGCGCCAGAGCCGCCGGCCGGTTTTGGCATCATAAGCGTCGATGAAGCAGCGGCTGGGGTAGTCGCCGCCGCCAACGCCCGCAATCACCGTGTGTCCAACGATGAGCGGCGGAGAAGTTGCACTGAGATTGTCCTCTGCTTTTCCCACCTCCACGTCCCACAGCGTCCGCCCGGTTTGAGCGTCCAGGGCAACCAGGTGAGCGTCGAGCGTCATCAAGTAAATCGTTCCGTCAAGGATCGCCACGCCGCGATTCACCGGGCCGCAGCAGAACTTGAGTTTTTCCGGAAGGCGCCGTTTGTAGTGCCACAACTCCGCCCCTGTTTTCGCGTCCACGGCAAAGACGTGGTCCCATGAGGTGGTCAGATAGATTACGCCATCCACAAACAGCGGCGTCGCCTCGAGGCCGTCCGGCACGCCCGTTTGGAAACTCCACACCGGGACCAGGTTTTGCACATTGTTCCGGTCAATTTCTTTGAGAGGGCTGAAGCGCTGGTTGGCGTAGTCACGCCCATAGATCAGCCAGTCGTCCGCGTCCTGATCGGAAGAGAGCAGCCTTTCTGCGCTGACTTCCACCCTGGGAGCTTTAGCTTCGGTTGTGGGCTGCAGCGCCAACGTTGACAACGAGCGCAGGTAACGGATGACCTCTGCTCTGTCTTGCTCGTTCAGCTTTTCGGCAAAGCCCGGCATGGCTGTTCCGGATTTTCCCTTTTGTATCACCTCGTCGATTTCCGCGTCCGTTACGCCGGACTGCCAGGCGGGATTGGTGAGATCGGGGCCGGCGCCTCCCTGGGCAAAAGCGCCGTGGCAGACGGCGCAGTTCCTGGAGAACAGTTCCCTGCCACGATCTACGTTTTCCTGAGCGGTCAAAGCTCGTCCGGCTGCAACAGCCAAAGACACGGCGAGAAGAAGATGGATACAAACCAGCTTTTGCAATTTTCCCACGTGCGCGTCCCCCCAAACATAGAAATGGTGATTTCAAGGTACTATAGTTGCGGGTAGTCTTAAAGTCAGGATTCGGCCCGGCCCAACCGGGTGGCAAAACACTTTACTATTATGGATAGTCAGCCATAATGCACGCTGGCGCCGCCAAAGAAGCAGGGCGCGGCGATTTCAATACAAGATAGAGAAGTCCCGGCAAAGGTTTGTGCGTCTATGGACCATACCACCTCACGAAGAGAAGAAATCGTGCTTCTGCTGACTCAGCGGGGCAATTTGTCCATTGGCGAGTTGGCGAAGCGCTTCGATGTTTCAACCATGACCATCCGCCGCGATCTGCACAAGCTGAAAGCGGCAGGGAAAATCATTCGGACGCCCGGAGGCGCGACGCTTGGAAGGACTGTAACGTTTGAAAGGAACTTTGCTGAACGTCTCCGGAGAATGTCCGAGGCCAAGAACAAGATCGGCCGCGCCGCCGCGTCGCTGGTGGGAAAAGGAGAATCCATCGTGCTGGATTCAGGAACCACAACCCTGTCGTTGGCGCACCACTTGCGCGCGCGGAGCGACGTGGTTGTCATCACCTATTCTTTGGCCGTCCTGGATGATTTGTCCGCCTGCCGGGTGGAACTGACAGGAGGCCAATATCGCCGCAGCAGCATGGACCTGGTCGGCCAGCAGGTTCGCGACGCTTTGGCCCGCGTTCACGCCAACAAGGCCTTCTTTGGCGCGGCTGCGTTGTCATTCAAGAAAGGAGTGATGGCGAATGACCAGGATTTCCCAATGGCCTTGTTGGATTCAGCCGCAGACCGCATTCTTCTGGTCGACAGCAGCAAGATTGGCACGGAAGCCTTGTATCACTTGTGTCCCATACCATCCTGCGACCTCATCATTACGGACAACAACGTGGATCCCCAGGCCCTGCGGAAGCTCAAAAAATTGACAAAGGTAATCGTGGCGGAATAAGCGCGGCTTGATCAGATCATGCTGCGCCGCTGCCACACAGTTTCCCGCGGCGCTTTCCACGGTGAGCGCGGAACAACTTATTCCGAACACCACAAACGGCTGCGCATCAGCCTTGAATGGCAACTTCGCCGGAGTTGCTGTGCCGGACGCGTATGATGTAATCACCCCCGGGCAGCGACTGCTCCGTGTAGCCGTCCTCTTTCAATTCCTTCTCCTGCCTGAGCGCTGCGCCGCCAGCCATGATTGAGCGTGGCCGGAAATTGAGCCTCAGCACCTCAGTGGCCGACGCGTCAAAAGTTCTGTACTCGATGCTGTGCGCGCCATACGTGACCTTCTGCACGACAGAACTGGATTGCAATAAATGGTCTTGCCCCTTCGGCGCCCATTCCGGAATGGCTCCCATCACCCAGTTGAAGTGCCGCAGGTAATCGGCGTAGCCATCGCTCCACCAGTAGCCATCATCGCCGTAATCCGTCCCGCAGCAGGAGATCCTGCCATCGGAGCCTGCATAATAGGTCGCGTAATTCAGTGACCGGAAGGCATCCTGTTTGGCCTGCTGGTCGCCGGTCTTTTCGTAGTAGAGGGCGTTAATGGCGGCCCAGCGGCCTGTGGCGCTCCCGTCGCCGGCGCGCGAGCAGCAGCCGCTCTCATTCCCGTGAAGGATGTCGGGCCGATGCTGCTCGTTGATGGCTTCAGCACCCAGGAAGGGCCCAAGCCCTTCGTAATGCCGCACCCAGTCGATCAGATGTCCAACATGGGCCACCCAGTGCGGGTCAACGGCAGCGGGGTCCGGGCGGCTCAGGATGTAATAGGCGGTGTAATCAGGGGCCTGCTGGTTAAGGTTCTCTGTGTCTTTGGGCACGTCTTCAAAATAGCCGCTCCACTTGTCCCAGGCCTTGCCGCCCTGGTTCAGCGGGTTGTCCAGCACCCACTTCCAGGCCATGTCGCGGGCCTTCTGGTAGCTCGCCACATTGCCTTTGTTGATCCGAATCAGCTCATCGAACAGACGAAGCGGGGAAGCGATGATTCCGCCATACTCTTCTCCGTCCAGAACGACTCCCGTGCGCGCGTCCACGCGGAAAGGCCACGGCGTGTGCTCGTCGTCTCCCGGCCGGACATGCCCGGCGAGGGCATCGGCACAGTGGATTCCAGCCTCGAGATATTTCTGGTCTCCGGTCATTTCATAAAAGAGCACGTAGCCGATTCCCAGTTCGCCGAGCTTGTCCGTTTCAATCCCGCCATAAAACTCGTGCGGCATGTCCTGAATGCAATGGCCGTAGTCGGCATCATTGCCGCAGGCGGTGGCAAAAGGCACATCGGGCCATTTCCAGTCCGCAGGAGTGGTGCCGTGCGCCAACTGGTAATCGAGCATCTGGCGTACCACGGCCTGGGCCTGCTCGTCGCCCGAGTAGGGATACCACGCGGCCAGCGAATCCACCATCGAGCCGTAGACCATGGCGGGATTGTGCTGCCAGTACATCCCGAGGAGCGTCTTCCCATCAAAAACCGAATTGATCAAGTAAATCTTCAGCCCCGTTTTAGGGTCGTCGGGGACCTTGTGCTCGAGGAAATCCCAGCCCAGGTGCAGGACCTTGTCGTATCCTCGGTTCTCTTCCGGATGGTACCAGGGCAGCAGCTTGCCCTGAGAATCCAGAACAGCCTTGTGCCACGGCAACTGCGCATTCACAAATCCCTGCGCGCGCAACGCGCCCGCTGCAAGAACCATAAAGCACACTGCGGCGAACGGCTTTACAAAGCACTCTCGAAAAATTTTCTCGTCCATCCCAACCTCCCACTCAAGGAGCTTTTAACGAAAATTTTCTGCTGAAGCGTTTCCCCTCACAATCCCCAATCTGTTTTGCCGGCGATAAAAAAGAAGCCGGCCCCATCCGAATCCACCGGTCCTTTCCCAAAACTTAATGCCGGTTCCCGGAAGCAAACGTCCCTCCCGGCGAGCGCTCAGGCGCTCTTTTTTTCTGGATACTTTCTTCATACACGGTGATTAACAGGGTGCTGCCCAGAACCAGAAGCCCTCCAAGAACCATGAACCGCGTGAGCCGTTCACCCAGCAACGCGGCCGCTATCAACACTCCAAAAAACGGAATCAGATAGTTCGAAAGTGCGGCCTGCGTCGCGTCGAGCCGCGACAATACGTTCAGGAAAAGCACCATCGAAAGTCCGTACTGCAAAACGGCCAGCACCATCAGAGCTGCCCAGACAGCGGGAGAGAAGTGCGTTAAATGAAGAAAGCTCACAGGCTCGCTGTAAACCGTAATCGGAAGCATGAAAGCGAACACCGCATAGTAACTGTAGAGAAGCACCTGGAGCGGTGTGTACCGGCCAAGCAGCTTCTTGCTATAGGCGTTATAAAATGCGCTTCCATTGACGCTGCAAAAAACCAGCAAATTTCCCAGCAGGAATTTCCCGCTCGTAAAATCCAGCGAGCCCCAGTTGATCCCCGAGCACTCCAGCACCCCGGCGATTGCCAGGGCAAAGCTGATCCAGCGGATCAAACTCATTCGCTCGCCCAGAAAGAAATATGCCATCACCGCCGTGGAAACAGGAAGACACAACATCAACAGGGCGGCATTTTCGGCGAGGGAAAGGCGAACTCCCCAGGTCACAAACAACTGAGCGACAACCTGCCCGCACACGCCGATCAGGATAAAATCGCGCAGGTCGGCCATAGGCATTCGGCCTGCCCCTG
>DATEKC010000213.1:0-2512 GCA_035277665.1 Terriglobia bacterium | reverse complement strand
AACGGACACCTCTACGTGGGCCGCACTGGCGCAGCGGGCGAACTGCAATTCCTGCACGTGGAGTGGCCGCGATGGAACGAAGATTACGGGGACACGGGATACTTTGAAAGCCACGCTTCAGGGCAAGGTATCGCCACCATGGGGCGGAAACTGATGAAGCCGCGGCGAAGCGGCGCCTCCGAAGGGCTTGCGGAAACTCGCGACGCCTACTTTGTTTTTGAGGCGTTCCGCAAAGGGAATCGCCAGGCGCGAAAAGCCCTGGAAACCATATTTACCATCCTCGGTGTGGGCGTTGCCAACGTGGTTGGAGTGCTGGACCCCGATATGATTGTTCTCGGCGGCGGGATCAGCCGCGGCGCTCCGGAGTTCATGCTTTCCACCGTCGCCAGGGTTGCCGGGAAAATTCAACCGAACTGCCCGCCAATCCTGATCAGTGAACTGGGAGACCAGGCACAGACTTACGGGGCCGTTTATTCCAGCATGATGGCCGCCTGCAAGGCTGCAACTTCCCGGGACATTTAGATACGGCAACTACGGGTTATGAGTTCCCTGCCGCGCCCAACGCGGACTCCCTGGATTCAGCCCAATCAGTAAGTGTGAAGGCAAGGTAAGGGCGGGAATGCCTGCTATTGCGGCTGGACGATGCCCTTTTTGACGGCGTAAAGGACCAGTTCCGCCGTCCGATGGAGGCCAAGCGTTTCCATCAGGCGCGCCCGATGGACGGCCACGGTGTTGACACTGATGTCCAGCAGAGTGGCAATTTCCTTGTTGGACTTTCCCTGTGCAATCAACTGAAGAACTTCCTTTTCCCTCAGGGTCAGGCGGTCATAGAGATCTTCGCCCTGCTCCTGCATACTTCCCGTCTTCAGTCCTTCGAGCACCAGGTTTGAGACCGCCGGGCTCATGTATGCACCACCCTGGGACAGCACCATTACGGCCTGAGCCAGGTCGACTTCGATGGCGTCCTTCAGGATGTAACCTTTGGCGCCGGCTTCAATGGCCTTGCGCACATAAGCCGGATTGGAATACATGCTGAGGATCAGCACCCTGGTTTCCGGGTTGGCTTTCAGTATTTCTGCTGTCGCTTCAAGCCCACCGATTTCGGGCATCAGGAGATCCATCACCACCACATCCGGCTTGATCTTCGCGCATTGCTCGATGGCCGAGAGTCCGGTGTTGGCCTCGCCCACGACCTCAATCCGCGAATCATCTTCCAGCAGACGCCGGAATCCCTGGCGAACCAGCGCGTGATCGTCGGCAAGAAAAACCCTGATCTTCTTATCCGTAGCAGCGGAGGACATGGCTGTTTATCCTACCTTTTCGGCAACTCGTGAATCGGGTGCTTGCTTCAGTGGTATTCGAACGCTGATGGTGGTGCCCTTGCCGGGAACCGACCTCACGTCGAGTTTACCGTTCAGATGTTCCACGCGCTCGCGCATCCCCATCATACCGATACCATCATTCGGAGACCGCTCCGCGGGGTTACCTACCTCAAATCCTACACCATTATCGCGAATTTCCAAGCAGAGTTCGCGTTCCCGCTCCTCCATATCCACCCAGGCCTCCGTGGCATGTGAGTGTCTTGCCACGTTGTTCAGGGCCTCCTGCACGATTCGATAAACATGAATAGATTCTTCCGGCGGAAACCGGCTGCTTGCCAGTGCCCCGTTAAAATGCACGGGAATCCCGGCCTGGCGCGAAAACTGGCGAGTGAACCATTCAAGCGTCTGATCAAGGCCAAAATCGTCCAGAACTCCCGGCCGGAACATCTGCGACTGGTCGCGGACTTTTTCAAGCGTCTCCTCAACAATTTTTTTGACGTATTCCAGATCGGACAGGAGCACGGGGTCGGGATTTTGCGCCTTGCGCCCCGCACGGTTCAGCATCACGCCGATGGCGGTAAGAATCTGCCCGAATTCGTCGTGCAAGTCCCGGGCAACACGCCGCAGGGTCTCTTCCTGGACTTCGATCAGCTTCCAGGAGAGCTTGCGCAACTGGCCGGACTGCACCTGGAGTTGCTCGGCCAGGTGATGCAGCTTGGCAAAAGTCTTTCTACTGGCTTCCAGTGTATAGAGGCCCGTCACGAGCGCCATCAGGAACAGGAGGGCCGTAATCAGCAGGATGTCCGTCTTGACGTTTTCATACGTCGCGTTGATGCGGTCCGCGGCATCCGACTGCGCCTGGTCATTCAAAACCAGAAGCCTTGCAACGATCTCGGAAATGACGGCACGCCGGTTTTCGAGCTCAGTCTGAATCAGCTTCCGGGCGTCATCGGTGCGCCCCTGCTGCGCCACGGCAAACACGTTGTCGGCGGTTGCGCCAAAATCATGGAGGGCGCTTCGCAACTGCATGCGCTTATCGTGGCTGGCCACTGTGTCCACGGCAAACCGGCCCTCAAGCATGGCTGCGTTTTCCATGTCGTTGCGGAGCCGCGTGAACTCCGGCTCCCAGTCACGGATGGGATATCGGCTCCTGGAGAGCGCAAGGTCCCGCAATGAAATTGCCAGCAGGT
>DATEKC010000212.1:0-10133 GCA_035277665.1 Terriglobia bacterium | reverse complement strand
GACTCCAGGGCCAAAAGTGATCCGCTGGAGATGCATGCCATTTGAGTCGGAAACGTAGATTTCCGGAGCCCCGCTCATGCTGGAGCAAAAAGCAATCTTTTTGCCGTCCGGCGACCAGGCAGGGGTAGTGTTGAGCCCCTTGTAGGTGGGAAAAGAGATGCGGCGATTGGTAAGCAGTGAGTAGAGATAGATTTGGGGCCTTCCAGTGGCGTAGCTTGTGAAGGCAATTTCTGAATTGTCCGGCGACCAGCGCGGAGTGAGGTTGAGGTTGGGATAGTTGGTGATCTGGTGCTGGTTGAAACCGTCGTAATCCATCACCCAGATTTCGGTGTGCCCGGTTCGTTTGCTGACGTAAGCGATTTTTGTCAGGTTGATTCCTGGAATCCCGCCGCCCAATGCCTGGATAATCTCATTTGCAAAGCGGTGTGCGGCGTCACGGGCCGAAAGCTCGTTCAGGTCCGCCACGTACCTTTTGGCCAGGACGTTTGGATTCTTGGGACTTTGAACATCGAAGAGGCGGGCCGTCACCACAAGACTGTTGTTCCGTTCTTCGGTATAGCCGAAAGCCAGCATTTGCGCCGAAGCGGGCGGGTTGCTCCAACCGTTGAAATCAACGTCCTGGGGCTCCTGAGGAGTCTTCACGGGATAGAGGCTTTTACTGATGACCACAACAATGCCTGAGTTGTTCAGGTCGTTCCAAAGGACCTGGTTGAAGTCATTCGTCAGGCCAACCAGTTTCGGGTCCGAAGAGCGGGCGGCAAAATCAGGGACCGCAATCCGGATGGTCGCCTGCCCCATATTGATCCCGGTACGGAACCAACCCTGACTTCTTGCCACGGTGGAAAAGCCAAGAAAGGCTGCCAGAGGGATTGCTAAAAGGAAAAGATAGTTCAGGCGTCGATGTTTCATCATTAGAAAGATGCTGCACCCCTGTGTATAGATGTTTCTGAAGCGGCTTCTTTGTCGAGAAACTGGAAGCTCAGCGCTTCAGATCAAAGTAAAAGTCCACTGAAACCTTGCTGCCTGAATAATCCGGTGGCAGCGGCGCAAGAGGGCTGGAAGCAAGAACCGCTCTCAATGCCGAACGGTCCACTTCCGCAATCCCGCTGGATTGCGTAACGTGGGGGTTGCTGACGCTTCCATCCTTGTTAATATCGAACTCAACGTAAACCCGCGGCGCGTTCAGAATGCTGGGGCTAATGGTGGAAAGCAGCCAGTTGCTGCTGACTCGGTTCCGCACAGCCTGAACATACCAGCCGAAACGGTCGCCAAAATCCTGCTGCCCAACCGCGATGCCCGCCTCTCCGGAAGAGGTGGTGACTGAACTGTAACTCATCTGCGGCTGTCCGCCCTGGCCGTAAGGCACGGCATTCGGGGGCGGCTCGATTTTTTCCTTCGCAATGCGCGGGTTCTTAAGAATCTTCTTGTGCTCAGGCTTGACGGCTTCCTTAAACTTGGGAATCTTTTGGGCCATCAGGTCCGGCGGTGGTTTGGGAACGGGCTCATTCTTGTAAAGGCCCGGATCCTCCACCTTCACGGTGTTCGGCGTCGTGATCTTAGGGGTGGGCAGGGGAATGCCGGGCAGGGTAGCCACAGCCTTCACTCGGATAGCACTGCCCTTGTTCAATGACTGGCCCCACCCGTTGCCAAGCCTTGATCCCAAAAGCGTATAGCCAAGAGAGAAAAGAGTGATCGCCACATGGAAAATGATCGACGCCACCAGCGCGCCGCGAAGGCTGTCACGATGGTCGAAGTCTGGGAATATCGCTGCATCCATGGCTGAATCGCTTTGCAGGACCGGGCCACTTCGGTTACTGGTTTCCCTTGGTATTCAGAGGTTCGGTCACAACGCTGGTATTAGTGATGTTGGCCTGCTCCAGCGCGTCGAGAACCTGCGCAAAAGCGCCGAATGTAACCGCCTGGTCGCAACGGATATAGACGGGCGATTTTTCAGCTCCTTTCAGACGGTTGTGAATGACGTCTCCCAGTTTATGGATGTTGACGGGGTCGTTGCCTACATAAATTGTCTGCCGTTTGTCGATGGTCACTACCACCCGTTCCTGGTTGACCACCTTGACCGTCTTTGTCTTGGGCAAATCGACCTCTATCCCGGACTGCAACAGCGGAGCGGTAACCATGAAGATCACCAGCAGCACCAGCATCACATCCACGAAGGGTGTGACATTGATGTCGGACATCGAGGTCTGGGTTGTGCCCTTGGGAGTAGTAAAGGCCATATTCTATCTCTCCGACTGTGCCGGCCATACACAGTTTCCCGATTTGCAGTTCCAGGAACGGCGCAGCCGGATGCTCCGGCGGAGTGCCACTTTTTATGTGAAGTATCTTTCCGTCATGTTCAGGAATTCCAGGGCAAAGTCGTCCAGCATGGTGCCAAATTGTTTGAGCCGCTGGACGTATTGATTGTAAGCAATCAGCGCCGGAATTGCGGCAAACAGTCCCGCCGCAGTCGTAATCAGCGCTTCGGAAATTCCCGGGGCCACGCTCCGCAGACTGGCGGTTCCGGCGGTGCCCAGGCCATGGAACGCATCCATAATGCCCCACACGGTTCCAAACAGTCCGATGAAGGGGGCCGCTGCCGCGGTCGTTGCCAGCCATGGCATCCATCGCTCCATGCGCGAGAGTTCCTCCGTGGAACCGATCTGCAACGAGCGCCGAACGGCTTCCAAGCTCCGAATGACCGGCTTGCCTGGGTTCTCGCTGACGGTTGCCTGGCTTTCAATCTCCCGATAACCCGCCTGGAACACCTCCGGCAAAGGGCTGCCCTTCAGCATCGAACACGATGAACGAATCTCCGAAAGCTTCTTGCTCTGGCGGAAGATGTGAAGAAACTCCATGGATTCCCGCAGAGCACTCTTAAAGAGTCGATACTTGTGAAAGATGATGGCCCAGGAAAAAACTGAGAAGAAAAGAAGGATCAGGAGAACAAGGCGCGCGACAAGACCGGTGCTCGACAGGTATTGCCAGATATCACCCTGAAAAAATACGAGTAGGGCTGCAACCAATCGACCTCCTTCGATGCCATGAATCGTGCAACACAACCATCACTCGAACCTAGCATACGGTGACAAAATCCGTCAATTGTTCGCTGGTGCAGGTTGAGCGTAATTAAGAAGATAAACAAGGACTGAACATGTTTTCTCTTCGGCCAATCCGGGGTATTATCGGCTTTCCCCGATTGTGGGGGAACCAAAGCCCGGCGCGAGTTAAGCGAGCTTTGGGTGTGAGACCTTATGCTCCACGAAATCCGCATTCAGAATTATGCAGTCATTGATGACCTGACGGTGGAGTTTCATCCGGGGCTGAACCTTCTTTCGGGCGAGACGGGCTCGGGCAAATCCATCGTTGTGGGTGCGCTGGGGTTGGCTCTGGGCGGCAGAGCGGCAATCGACGTCATCAGAACGGGCTGCGACAGGGCAACGATTACAGCCGTATTCCGATCACCGGAACAGCCCGCATGGCGCCAATGGGCTGAACAACTGGGATTGGAAGAAATGGAAGGGGAAGAAGTTATTTTTCGCAGGATGATCTATTCAAACGGCCGGAGCCGGTTGCTTCTGAACGATCAGGCCGTGACGGTTTCGGCGGCGAAAGCGCTTGCCGACCTTCTGGTGGAGGTTCATGGACAGAACGAGCAGATTACCCTGTTCTCTCCCGAATCTCAGCTTGAACTGCTGGATCGCTTTACCGGCACGGAAGAGTTGCGTGGCCAGGTGGCGGAACTCCATGCGCATCGCAGAAAAATTGAAACCGAGCTCGAGAGCCTCAGCCAGAATGAGCAGGACCGCTTGCGGACAATTGACCTGCTGAGTTTTCAACTCCGCGAACTTGAGCAGGCAGACCTCGAGCCGGGTGAAGATGAGCGTTTGAATGAAGAGAAGCACGTTCTCGCGCATCGTGAAAAAATCCAGTCAGCCGTTGCCGCCGCTTACGCCGCGTTGTACGACGACGAGAACTCCGCATGTGAAAGGGTGGGCATTGCAGGTCGCGCCATAGAGGACCTGCGGGCTTTCGAGTCGTCATTCGAGGCGCAGTCTGCTGTGCTTCGCGAGGCGAAAGCCCAACTTGAAGAGGTGTCGTTGACTCTGAGGGACTACGTGAAAAACCTCGACGCAAGCCCGCATCGGCTGGAAGAAGTAGAAGACCGCTTGGCGCTTCTCGACCGAATCAAGCGAAAGTATGGAAAGACCATCGAAGAAGCCATCACCTACCGGGAGCGGATCCGGCAGCAGCTTTCGGGTTTTGAGAACTCCGACGAACGCCGGGAGGAACTGCTGCGCGAGCTGAAACAATCAGCGGCAAGATACCGGAAAGCGGCCGAGCAGCTTTCGCAGAAGCGTCATGAAGCAGCAGCCCGTCTGGAAACGCTCGTTCGAAAAGAACTTGCTGGGCTCAGCATGGAGAAAGCCCGGTTTGCCGTCCGGTTTGAAACTGCAGTTGAGGCAGAAGGTCCCGCCGCGGGACCAAATGGGATTGACAGCATAGAGTTCCTGATTTCACCCAATCCCGGTGAAGACCTTCGCCCGTTGGGCAGGATTGCTTCTGGCGGTGAACTCTCCCGAATCATGCTGGCGCTTAAGGCTGTCCTGGGCACTGAGCGGCTGGCGGGCGGCAACGGAGCGGAGAAGGCAACAGGTCCCACGTTCATTTTCGACGAGGTGGATACGGGTATCGGAGGCCGCGTGGCGGAGACCGTCGGCCAGCGGCTCAAACGCCTGGCGCAGACCGCCCAGGTGATCTGCGTCACGCACCTCGCGCAGATCGCATGTTTCGCCGACCATCATTATTACGTGGAAAAATACGAGCGCGGAGGGCGCTCACATACAAGTGTCCGGCATCTCTCGAATGATAAGGAACGCGCCGGCGAACTGGCACGAATGCTATCCGGGTCGCGTGTGACAGACGCTGTTTTGAAGCACGCTGCCACTATGCTGAAACAGGCCGTGGTTTAAATTGAAGTTCATTTCCGGCCTCATGGCAGATAAAAAATCGGTGGAACAACATCGCTGCTATCCAAATCAACTCTCTCAAGATATACTGAACGAAGTGAGGTGGCATTTTCCCTGATGAGCAGTGAGTTTTTTCCAATCTTGTCCGGCGGCGAACCGCGGGTTGAAAGCTCGAAGGACAAACGCGACCATTCGCCTGCATTCAATTCCGAAGGCAGACCTTTCTATATTGAAACCTTCGGCTGCCAGATGAACGTTCACGACTCCGAGAAGGTGGCTGGCGTCCTGATGGCGCGCGGTTATCGCCCCGTCTCAACTCCAGACGACGCCGAAATCATTTTTTACAACACCTGCAGCATTCGCGAGAAGGCGGCGCAAAAAGTTTTTTCCCGGCTGGGTACATTCCGCAAGAAACGTGCCGGAGAGGAAAAAATCTTCGGCGTGCTGGGCTGCGTGGCCCAGCAGGAGGCGGAGCATATCTTTGAACGCGCTCCCCACGTCAGCCTGGTTTGCGGTTCAGCGAGTTATCCGAAGCTTCCGGAATTGCTTACAGAACTGGAAACAGGTCACCGCCGGGTTACAGGCCTGGACCTCAAGACCGAAGACTGCTTTGAAACCGAGATGACGCGGCGTGACAATCGCTTCCGCGCTTACATCACGATTATTGAAGGATGTGACAAAGCCTGCAGCTATTGCGTGGTTCCCTGGACGCGGGGCCCGGAGCGAAGCCGGGCCTCCAACAAGGTCCTTGCTGAGACCCGCCGGCTGGCGGATGAGGGCTTTACGGAAATTCAGCTTCTCGGCCAGACCGTCAATTCCTACCGCGACCCTTCGCCGGCGCGAATGAGCTTTGCGGAGTTGCTCTCGCGCGTGGCGGAAACCCCCGGCCTTCGGCGCGTACGGTTCACCACTTCACACCCACGCGATTTTTCGCGGGATATCGTCGAGGCCATTGACAGCCATCCTGTCTTGTGTGACCAGGTCCATCTCCCCGTTCAGTCCGGTTCGGATTCGGTCCTGGCGCGGATGCGGCGCACTTATTCCCGCGAAGGGTATCTTGAAAAAATCGATTGCATCCGCAGCGCAAAGCGTGCTATTAGCATTTCAACGGACATCATCGTGGGTTTCTGCGGTGAGACGCTGGACGACTTTGAACAGACCCTCAGCCTTCTCGGCGAAGTCGGCTACGATCAGGTTTTCTCCTTCAAGTATTCGCCTCGCCCCAGAACTCCAGCAGGCAACATGGAAGATTCCGTGCCTGAAGAGGAAAAGGGGCGGCGACTGATGATTCTTCAAGCCAGGCAGCGCGAAATACAGACTCAAAGAAATCAGGACTGCCTGGGACGGCATTACGAAGTGCTGGTGGAAGGTTTCCAGCCGCGGTTGGGTCAGGCCGTGGGCAGGGCCACCAGCAATAAGATAATCAACTTTCCCGGTGAACCTACGTGGGCAGGACAATATATGACGGTTAAAGTGACAGCGTCGGGACCCAACAGCCTGGTCGGAGAGCGCGTAACAGAGACTGCCGCCGGCCACGCATAATTCTGAATGCTTCTCAGCCATGAGCAGGCGGGCTGAAGCCGGCAAGCCTGCAGGAAGGATGCGCTAATGGAAGTCGAGGTCAAAATCCGAGGTCTGATGATGGACCCTGTCACCAATATGCCGATCGTTATCCTCAAAGACATTGAGGGTGCGTCTGTACTCCCCATCTGGGTGGGAATTTACGAGGCCAACGCCATTGCGCTTGAAATCGAAAAGGTGACGACGCCCCGTCCCATGACCCACGATCTGTTGAAAAACCTTCTGCTCGGCCTAGAGACACGTGTCAGAAAAGTCGTGGTCAACGAACTCAAAGACGATACCTTTTATGCTCTGATCTGGCTCGAGAAGAATGGGGAAACCTTTTCGGTCGATTCACGTCCCAGCGATGCCCTGGCCCTCGCTTTGCGCGTAGATTGCCCGATCTTCGTCGAGGATGAAGTGCTGAAGAATTCCAAGGTGACCGGCGGCGGCACTGACAAAGTCAGCAACGATGAGCTGCGAAAGTGGCTGGAAAATCTTAACGACGAGGACATCGGTCGTTATAAAATGTAGCACCTGACGGCAGTTCGGGCCGGCCTCTAGCGGGAACCGGCCTCTGATGATCCCAACCTGCCTCAAGCGGAGTCAAGGAGTGGCAAGAGTTATAGCCGTTGCCAACCAGAAGGGGGGGGTTGGCAAAACCACAACCGCAATCAATCTGGCTGCTGCATTGGCATTGCACAATCAGCGGACCCTTCTGATTGACCTCGATCCTCAGGCCAACAGCACTTTAACCTTTATCAACCCAGCCGAAGTGGACGGCTCCATTTATGACGTCCTGACGGACGGAGCGCGGAAGTTGCCGGAAGTGGTGAAGCCGACGCGGTGGATGAATCTGTCGCTGGTTCCTTCCCGGATTGCCCTGGCCAAGCTTGAAGCGCAGCTCGTGGGCCAGTTTGACGCGCCGTTCCGACTGAAGGATGCCATCGCGCTTTGCCGCGATAACTTTGACATGATTGTGATTGACACTCCGCCGGCCTTGGGAATCATTACTGTGAACGCGCTTGTGGCTGCTTCGTTTTTGATTGTTCCCATCCAGGCCTCCTACTATGCGCTCGAGGGTACCGACGATCTTCTCGAGACGCTGGAGCGAATCCGCGCCCGGCCGAATCCTGAACTTCAGTTGCTGGGAGTACTGATCACGCTTTACGACAAGCGCACCAATCTGGCCCGGGACATTCGCAAGCAGGTAAGGGAAGTTTTCGGACCCAAGGTATTCAACACCGTGATTGCCAAAAACGTCCGGCTGGAGGAAAGTCCGGCCTATCGGGAAACCATTTTCAGCTTTGCTCCCCAGTCATCGGGTGCCGAAGAGTATGCCAGCCTGGCGAAGGAGGTACTACAACGTGTCGGTTAGACGGGCAGGATTACCATTAGCAATCCAGATGCGCCACAACTCGCATTACGTCGAAGACATTATTTCACGGAGTGGAGCGGCCATCGGGCGGATGATCGCCATCGAAGAGGTCCAGCCCTACGCCGACCAGCCGCGCAAGGAGAGGGGCGACCTGACGGGCCTTGCGGACTCGGTGCGAGAGAAGGGTGTGCTGGAGCCGCTGCTCGTTCGCAAGCATCCGGAATCCGGCAAGTTCTTGATTATTTCCGGCGAACGGCGCTACTTTGCAGCACGCATGGCCGGGCTTGCGGAAGTCCCTTGCATCGAAAAGAATGCCGACGACGTTGAAACTCTGGAACTGGCCCTGATTGAAAACATGCAGCGCAAGGACCTGACCCCGTTTGAAGAAGCGGACGGTGTCCAGGCGCTCGCCGATCGGTTTGGCCTGACCCACGAGGAAATCGCGGGGAAGATCGGGAAATCGCGTTCCTCGGTCACTGAACTCTTGACCGTTCGCATCATCCCTGACGAAATCAAGGCCGCGTGCATCGAAAGCGGGGTCAGTTCAAAATCGCAACTTCTGCAGGTGGCCCGCCAGCCGACCGAAGCGAAAATGCGTGAGGTGGTCCGGCGCTTCGCCGCAGGAACTCTGAACCGCGACCAGGCCCGCCAGGAACGCAATCCCCAAAGTAAACCGCGCACCCGATTCTTCCGGTTCGTTCCCCCGACCAAAGATTTCAAGCTGACGTTGCAGTTCAGCAAGGGCAACGTGAAGCGCGAACAGGTGATCGCCACTTTGCGCCGCGTGCTGGAAGAGCTCGAAAACCAGAACTGATCTGTAACTGGGGGCCAAAGAACGCCCTGGCCCGCGCTTTATCGTCAAAGTAGGGATGACACCCGGATCGCCCTGTCATCATCGATGTTCTCGCTCACATCCGCCCGGCATGTTCATCTCCCGCCCCGGAGTGTGCCTGAGAAGTTGTGGCAGCAACCGTTTTGGACCCGCCAGGAAATGAAAGACGATAAAATGGATAATCCTGGCCATCGCAGAATCGAGCCGGCGGCCGATTGTTCGTGTATGGCACGCTCCGCAAAGGGTCCCGCTCCCACGGCTTGCTGCTGCGGTGCTGCCCCCGTTTCCTTGGCAAAGGGCACGTCCGGGGCGAACTCTACGACTTCGGTGAATATCCCGGAGCAGCGGAAGGCAAGAGTGAGTGGGCGCGCGTGGAGGGCGAGCTTTATTGGCTGTCGCGGGCCGAGGTAGCCTTCAAGGTCCTGGACAGCTTCGAGGGATATGACCATACAAGGCCGGCATTGAATGAGTTCGAGCGCAAAGAAACCATCGTGTCAATGGCGAACGGTGACGAGATACGCGCCTGGATTTATTGGCTATCACGCAAGCACGCTTCCGCGCGCCGGATTCGCTTCGGCAATTATGCGCAGCACCGAAAATGAGTGCCGGGAATTTGAGATTCTTAAACATGAAGAATGACGCCTTTTTTTGGGAAAGGACAACAGGGAATGGACGAGGTTCTTGACGTACTGGTGGTGGGCGCTGGCCCTACAGGCCTGGCCTGCGCGATTGAAGCCATTCGCGGCGATTTCAGCGTGCAGGTAGTGGAAAAGGGGTGTCTGGTGAACTCGCTTTTCAGCTACCCGCCCGGGATGACTTTTTTCACCACACGTGAACGCCTGGAAATTGGCGACATTCCATTCACCAGCGTCAACGTCAAGCCCACACGCGCTGAGGCGCTGGAATACTACCGCGGCGTTTCAGAACATTACCATGTCCCCATCCGTTTCCAGGAGCGGGTAGTGGGCATAACCGGGTCGGACGGAAACTTCGAAGTCCACGTCACTACTACGGATGGCGCTCAAAAGTGCTACCGCACCCGCAAGGTGATTATTGCCACTGGCTATTACGACATTCCAAATTTGATGGGCGTCCTTGGGGAAGATTTGCCGAAGGTTTCGCATTATTACGGCGAGGCGCATGCCTTTTACCAGCGAAAGGTGGCCGTGATCGGCGGGGCCAACTCGGCCGCCATCGCGGCTCTCGACCTCTTCCGTCACGGGGCTGAGGTCACCCTCATCCACTGGGAGCCGGAACTCAGCCGGCACATTAAGTATTGGATTCGTCCGGACATTGAAAACCGTATCAAAGAAGGCTCCGTCCGGGCCTACATGGGATCTGCCGTCAAGGAGTTCTCGCCGGATGCCGTCTGGATCGAAAACGCCCAGGGTGAGCG
>DATEKC010000211.1:0-57152 GCA_035277665.1 Terriglobia bacterium | reverse complement strand
TCCAGCCGGTTGGGAGCGCGCAAACGCCGGCGCAGAAGCTCGATGTGCGGTCGGATTGCGACATATCCAAGATGGATAAGCGGGGCCGGCCGCTTTGGGCCCGCAAAAAGAAGTGGGGCCGGAGTTTCCCGGCCCCACCATGCACAGCCGTTTGAATGTGGCTGGATTCGCGACTTCAGAAGAAAAGTTTCAATCCGAACTGGATCACTCTTCCCGAATTCGCGCCGTTAATCTCCCCAAACGTCCCATCCGTCACCGTTTGATCCGGGTTGCTGAAGTTCACCTGATTAAACACGTTGAAAAATTCAGACCGGAACTGCAGCCTGTATCTTTCTGTGATGGGAATGTTCTTGATGATTGAGAAATCCGTGTTGGAGAAGGCGGGCCCGCTCAAAATTCCCCGCCCGGAATTCCCGTATGTTCCCAACATGGAATACGGAATGTTGAAAGGTGTGCAGTTCTGCTGCTCGATAGCCAGGGGGTTCCCCGGTTGGGGCGTGAAACTGCAGGTTGGGTTCACAAAGGCGCCGGTGTTGAAGAATTGGTTGATCATGCTGCCCCGGCTGGAATGGCTTATGCCAATGGTTTGCCCATTCAACTGGGCGTGCTGAGTGCCAAAGGTCCCATCCACGGCAACGTCCTCCCCGCTGGCAAAGGTCAGCGGCGTACCGCTTTGGAGAGCGGTAATTCCTGTGATGGTCCAATCTCCCAGCACCCTGTTTTTCCAGGGCTGGGCAAAATGGGGCGCCGGCGACCACACCCATGATGCTACAAAAGCGTGGAGGCGGTCCCAGTCGGAGCGGCCGCGTTCCGTGCGCAGGTTGAACGGATCGGAAACGGTAGCTCCCAGGTTGTCGGTGGAGCTGCTGTCGATCGACTTGGACAGCGTGTAGGATGCGACAACCTCGAGGCCGTGGCTCATGCGCTTGGTCACCTGGGTTGACCAGCCGTGATACCAACTGCGGAAGTCATTGCCCAGCAGGAATCCCTGGGGGCTCAGAATCCCCGGCTCATAAATCACACGGTCGTTAATGTTGTCAGGAGTCGACAGTGTGGACTCGAGGCCGGTACCGGCGTTGTAATTTGTCCCGGGAATGAAACGGGCAGGATTGTACGTGCGCAGCGCCTCGATTTTTGTCCCGATCTTGCCGATGTAGCCGGTTGACAGCATGATGCTGGGGGTCAACTGGCGCTCGATGGTGAGGTTCCACTCCTGGTCGTAGGGAGTAAAGAGCTGGGTTTCATTGAAAACTCCGCCGGCGGGCAGCGGGAACAGCGGGCAGTTAACCCCCGGCGGCGAGGATATCGGGACGCACCCGAACTTGCCGGTGGGCGCTACTGGCGGCGGAGTTTGCCCCACCGAACCGAAAGCATCTCCGATATTGCCATTGAACCCGTTAAAGAAGCCTGCAAAGGGGGGATTCTCCTGGGCCAGTGAATCTGCGTTGATGGACTCATAAAAGACGCCGTAGGAGCCTCTCACGCTGGTTTTGCCATCGCCGAAAACGTCCCAGGCAAATCCAAAACGCGGCGCCAGGTTATTCCAATCCCAGGCATTCTGGGTGACCGACCGGGTAAGGCCGGGATCGTTCGGGAACAGGATGCCCACGGGGGCGTCAGGAACAACGGTTGATTGAGCTCCCGGCACAACCGTGTCAATCCTGTTGTGGCGATCGATCCACCACTTGTAAGGTTCCCAGCGAAGCCCGAAGGTGAGGGTCAGGCGCGGCTTCATCTTCCACTGGTCCTGCACAAAGAAACTGGGCAGGGTGGTGATGTCATCATTGTCGCGGACCCCAAAATCGCCGCTCATCGTGTCATAAGCGCCCAGCAGGAAATCTGCCACCGGGTCGCCGCTTCGGATTCCGCTGAAGTTGAAGCCCGGCGAGCCAATGAAGCGCTGAACGAAGTGCGGATGCAGCACCTCGCCGCCAAACTTGAAGGTGTGGTTGCCGCTGATCTTGGTCATTACATCCCGGACCTGCCAGTTGTTGTTGATGAACCGGGTCAGGTAGCCTGAACCCAGGGTAAACAGCCCGCCAACACTCACGTTGATCGCCCCTTCAGGGACAAATTGCGGGAAGTTCTGCATTCCCAATTGCGTTGGAGTGATCGTATTTGTGTTGTGCTCAAATGACGCGGTCCGCAGGAACGACCCTACAAACTGGTTGAGCAGGGTGGGGTTGAAAGTGTAGGTGTCATTGATGGACCACTCGCCGGTTTGCTGCACGAGACTGTCGCCATCGTACCCGGGGATGTTCCCATTGTTGAACGCCGTCGAGGTCGTGTTGTGATCGAAGAAGAATGTGCCGAACAGAGTATGTTTGCTGCTTTGCGCCCAGTCGATTCGGGCCATTGCCATGTCATCATTGCTGGGGCTCGACCCCAGGGCGACAAGTTGCCCCGAGGGAGTGATGGGAACAAATTTCAGCAGGTTCTGGGCGACAGGACTGATGCAATTGGGGTTCAGCACATTGTTGGCCACGCAGGAATTCCCGGATGAATCTGTGTATCCCTGGCCGGTCAAAGGATTGATGGGGTCGCTGAGGGTCTTTCCGCTTCCTGAGAAGTCGCCGCTCCGCTCCGCCGCGGAAGGAAGGAATGCCTGAACAGGGACCGACTCAGGCCGGACACGCAAAGCCTGGTAGGAGCCGAAGAAGAAGAGCTTTTTGCTCTTCCAGAGAGGGCCGCCGCCCGCGCCTCCAAATTGATTTTCCTTGAGAGTGGGGACCGTGTCGCTGAAGAAGTTGCGCGCGTTCAGAGCATCGTTGCGAAGGAATTCCCATATGTCACCGTGAAACTGGTCTGAGCCGGCTTTTGTTACCACCGTCACCTGCGAGCCGGGATTGTGCCCGTATTCGGCGTCAAAATTGGACGTCTGAATGCGGATCTCCTGGACAGCATCAGGCGGCGGAGGGTTCATTCCGGTGTTGCGCGAAGGGTTGTTAAAGTAGGCGCCGTTCAGCATGAAGAGGTTCATGTTGTCACGGCCGCCGCTGACGTTCATGGTGGGCCCGCTGCGGGCATCCGACAACTGCTGTGGCGCGTTGACGTTCAACACGCCGGGAACGGTCACGGCCAGGCCAATAACGTTCCGCCCGTTTAAGGGAAGGTCCACAATCCGGCGGTCGTCGATCAGGTCCGAGGTTGTGGCTGAACTTGTGTTGACCAGCGGGGGCGCGGCGGAAACTTCAATCGCTTGCGTCAACCGCCCCAGGGCCAATGCCAGGTCCAGGCGAACGGGCTGGTTGACATTAACAGTGACGTTGGTATGCGTCAGTTTCTGAAAACCGGTCTTCTCCACCGAAACAGAGTAGAGGCCCGGCTGGACTGCATTCAGTTGATAAAAACCTTCCGAGTTCGACTCGGCGCTGACCGAAACGTTCTGGCTCACCAGCGTTGCTGTAACCTGAGCGCCAGGCACGGCCGCTCCGGTCTGGTCCTTGACATATCCACTAATCGAACCTGTCACTTGGGCCTGCAAACCAGCCGGCAGGCTGAATAGCAGACAGATTGTGATCCCTACCGCCCATAATAAGAACCGGGTCGGCTTTCTGCTTGACATTTTCTCCTCCATCTCCTAAACGAAATTGCCCCCGACGCTAATCAGGAAATTCAGATCAATCCAAAAACCCACGTGCAGCAGCCGGCGATGCGTTGTTGTTCCGTCTGGAATAATGCGACGGGGCCGCTTCCCCCCTTGGGCACAAATTCAAGAGTTGCAGATTTCAGTGCCGGGCCTCGAATCAGGCCAGGGCAAAAAATTGTTTTGTGTCAAAAAATGCTGGGCGATTGATCGTCCCAGACGTTTTCCGAGATAATGTGGAGTTGGTTCTGGATGTTATTAGAAAAGTTTCAGTATAAATGGCAGGATTGTACCATATTTGAATAGCGTAGTTTACAGCGCCAGGCCATTGGATTGCGCCAGCGGCGCCGGCCATGCTCGCTTGACATTCGACCCGCCGCGTTTGCCCGGATTGCCAGGTTGCACGCATATTCAACGATCGAAATGAAGTTTTTAGCATAGGAAGCATCATAGCGTAAGAAATTGCAACAAATCGAAATCATGTTTAGCGAAAATTCGAAATAAAACGGTCATTTGCCAATGTATCGAGCCGCCGCTGGCGATTGCGTTCCAGAATGTGGCATTGGGCGCCTGGTCGGGAGCTGTCCTCGAGATCCGGAAATTGACCTCAGGTATTCACGCTGTGTATTTGTCCACATGTAGCGCACTGTCATCGTCTGCCCTTGGCTGATCCACAGAAAGTATCAAGAAAGGAGAAACAAAATCCAAGGATCCTAATCCTGAAGGGTGCCGTTAAGTCTACAAATTGTTGATATAACAGGCGTTGGATCGCCTTCAGTTTTTGCTATCGACGCCTCACGTTCCACTCGGCCGCGATTTGCGGCGCAATCTATTAGTTTTCCCAAGATCGAATCCCAAGTGCGAAACCTTCAGGTGACTCCCAGTCAACTAACCTGCTCGGCCCAACTTAATCCCAATAAATGCCGCCAGGAAACGTTGAAAACACTGCCTTGTTTAGTGGCCTCAGTTTCCTACATTCATGTTAGTTTGTCAACTTTTTTCTGGTTCTTTTCGAAAATAAACATATGAATACAAAAGAGATCTTCAGGCATAGGGTGATAAATAGAAGAATTTGCCTAGTATGCCAGGTTATTCATTTTAAGATACTTAGTTAAAACTCACTACAACATGTCCAAATTTGAGACACTAGCGTGCACCGACTCAGTTTGGGACATGCGACTTTGCGGTCATGCTCCCTATGGCAAGATGCATGTCGGGCTGGCAATGCTTTGAACCGCAAATTGATGCATTCCCGCGCAAGTGTTCATGCGCCGGCTACATGACTCCAAGTCTTCGTGATATTCTCCAGTCAATGAAATACGCCGCGTTCTTGCTTTTCAGTCTTCTCACGCCTCTCCCAATTTATGTCCAGGCTTCCTCCAAGGCCCTGTCTGTAGAGGAACTGTGCAAGGAGGCGCGTGAACAACTCAAGCGAGGGAAATACGCACTGGCCAGGGAAACCGCCCTGAGCGTGCTTAAACTAGACTCGCGGTCCGCGGAAGCGCAAAGCCTTGTTGGGCAGTCGGAGTTCGCACTAGGGAATTTGCCCGCAGCGGAGGAGCATTTACGCGAAGCCTTGAAAATCAATCCAGTCCAGACCGACGCCCGCCGCGCCCTCGGCGCAACTTATCTCAGGCGGAAACGCTTTGAGGCGGCCCAGTCGGAGTTCGAGGCCGCCTTGCGGTCGCGTCCCGATGATGTTGCCTGTCTTTACGGGCTGGGATTTGCATTGCTGTCACAGCATAAGCCCTCCCAGGCTCTGGGCCCTCTGATTAAAGCTGAACACCTGAGTCCGGCTGACCCGGAGCTGCTCACCGGCATTTTGCAGGCACATCTGGAACTGGGCCAGCAAGCCCAGGCGGAGGAAACGCTGACAGAATTGAACCGTCAGCTCGTCAACAATTATGCCCAGCAGATGCAGGTGGCCGCTTTGCTTGTCAAACAAGGCGCCTACAAAGTCGCAATCATCCAGTTCAAACACCTGCTCGAGTCCGAACCTGGCTCCTACGACCTGAATTACAATCTGGCCCTGGCCTATCATCGTGCCGGGGAAGAAGATCAGGCTGCCGCTCAAATCCGTAAAATGCTCGCACAGGGAGACAGGGGAGAACTGGAGAACTTGCTTGGCGAGGTGGAAGTGGCGCGCGGCAACTATGCCCAGGCGCGGGCTGCCTACGGGCAAGCCGCAATGCTCCAGCCAAAAAGCGAGGAGTACCAACTGGACTACGCCACGGAATTGGCGCTCCATTCGAACCCCGCAGAAGCCCTTAAGATTTTCGCCGCCGGCGCAAAGAGTTTTCCAGATTCCGCAGCCTGGTGGATGGGTCTGGGCGGTTGCTACTACCTTGTGGGGAATTACAGAGAAGCGGCTGAGACCCTGCTCCACGCGTCACGGCTGCGCTCCGGAGATTCAAAGGTATACCCCTTGCTGGGGCTGGCCTACGATGCTGCCGGGCCACTGAAGAAAAATATTGCACAGCGGTTTGCGCAGCATCTCAAGACGCATCCGTCCGACGCACTTTCTCATTACTTTTACGGGAAAATTCTTCTCGACCAGGTCCATGGGAAGGCCGTCAGCAATCTTGACCTGGCGCAGCGCGAATTGAACAAAGCTGTTGAGTTGAATCCAGGCCTTGCGCAGGCCCACCTTGAACTGGCAAGAGTGCTCGAAATGCGAGGCGACACCAAAGCGGCGCGAACCCAGCTTGAGACGACTGTCAGGCTGAATCCGGACTCCAGCGACGCTTACTATCACCTGATGCAGGTTTACCGAAAATTGGGGCAGTCTCAGGAAGCTGCCGTGGCAGCGGAAAAATTCCAACGCCTCAAAAGCCAAGAAGAAAAGCTGACCGGCAGTGAGCAGGTAAGAAAACTGCTAAGCGGCGCCAATCATTAAATGCACGCAGTCATTTCTTATGGTTTTCCTTCCTGTGCGGTTTTTTGGAGCTTGGGGTTGAGCTTCAGCGCGTGCTGAAAAGCGCCGCGGGCAGCCGGCTGGTCGCCGCTTTTTTCGAGAGCGAGTCCAAGATCGTAATAGGCCCTTGCGTCGTCGGGCTTCGCATCGATTGCGGCGCGGAGGTGCCCGATCGCATTCCGTGTTTCGCCGCGCTTCAGCAGGAGGGCGCCCAGGTTGGTGTGGGCTTCTGCGAAATCCGGTTTGATGGACAATGCCGCCTGGAATGCCTTTTGAGCTGCATTCACATCGCCCTGTGCCAGAGCGCGCAAGCCCAGGTTATACTGCGTATTGGCCTGCGCGAATTCAGCGTCGGCCTGATGCAGGCGTTCCACTTCAGTGAAAGCCGCCTGCGCTTCCTTCGTTTTCCCCAGGCGCTGCAGGGCCTGGCCAAGGCCATAAAACGCCTGCGAGTAATCGGGCTTCAGAGAAATAGCGCGGTGGAATTCCTCAAGCGCGTCATTCAGGTTGCCACTCCGGCTCAAAGTAACGCCCATCTGATAATGCCCTTCCGGATTTTCAGGTGAAATTCGAATTGCATCCTGGAGCGCCGATTCTGACCCTTTCAGGTCGCCCTTCTCGCGCAAGGCAACGCCCAGGTGCAGGTCGGCAGGCGAAAACCCGGGGTCGAGGCTCAATGCTTTCCTATACTCAGAGATCGCGCCGTCAAGATCTCCTTTTTGCTGCAGCCCTCCACCCAGCAGAAAGTGTGCCATGGGGTTTTCCGGCATCAATTGGGCGGCTTTCCGATGGGCGTCGATCGCAGCCTCAAGATTCCCACTTTCTCCCAGCAGAATCCCCAGGCTGAGGTAGGCATCGGCGCTTCCCAGCCCCGCCGCTTTCCGGAATTCGGCTTCAGCCCCTTTGGAGTCTTTCTTATTGAGGAGAGCCAGCCCCAGATTTTCGTGCGCTTGGGAAAAATCCGGACGCAGGCGGATGGCAGACTGAAACTGCCTGATGGCCTCGTCAATTTCTCCCCGATCGGCCAGCAGACGCCCAAAATTATTCAGAGCGTCCACGTAGTGAGGGCTGGCGGCAACGAGGGTCCGAAATGCCTTGAGCGCGGCTTCCTGGTCGCCGGTCCGTTCAAGAAGGAGGCCGAGATTATTCATCGCCTGGGGATAATCGGGCCTCAGCTTGACGGCCTTACGGAACTCAGCAAGCGCCGCCTGGTCATTTTTTTCCTGAAAGAGAACGCGGCCAAGGTTGTAATGGGCCTCGGCGGAATTCGGCCGGGCATTTACAACGACTCGAAATTCTCCCGCCGCCCCATTCAGGTCGCCTCTTTGCGCCAGGGTGATGGCGAGGTTCTGGCGTGCGTCGACCATGGCTGGATCAATCTTAAGTGCCGCGCGATATTCATGTTCCGCCTGCGCCAGATCTCCTCTCTGAAAGGCCTTGTTCCCGAGGTTGAAGTGCTGCACCGCATCCGAATTCAACCCCAGAGCAACATTCGCGGGAAACATCACGGCAAAGATCAGAACGGCAAAAATAAAAATTCGGAACTGGCGCCCTCCGCCAGCGTTTCTCCTGAAGGCCGGCATGGCTCCTGAATTGCGCAGGTTGAACATGTTCTTATGCCATTTAACTTACAGCGATTGACAACCACATTCAAGAAACTCTGGTTGACCTGGCCTGTGCGCTTCTCACCTGCCGGATCAGTTGCATACGGATCGGTTTCACATGTTTACAGGCCAACTCATTTCTGATAGTATGCGCGACGAATGGGGCAAATACCGATCAGAAAGCGTGGGGGCAAGAAATCTGCGCAAACATCTTTTTTATACTGGATTCATTACTTTCGCGTTAACCATCGGAGTCGTTGCGTTCGGCCAGCAGCCGGCCACAAAAACTCCAACGAACCCTGAAGCGGGAACCCAACACGGCCGCGCCCACCGCCCGGAGGCGTATCCGTCCCGTCCGCCGGCTCCTCCAGCGCAGGTAGCACACGGAAAGCAACTGTTCGAAGCCAACTGCAGTTTTTGCCATAGTTCGGACGCGCGCGGCGGAGAAACGGGACCCAACCTGGTTCGCGCACAGGTTGTGCTCGACGATCAACATGGCGAACTGATTGCTCCCATTGTCCACAGCGGCTTCCCCGATAAAGGGATGCCCAAGTTTGATTTGAGCAATGGGGACATCGCTGCGATCGCTGCATTCCTGCACAGCCAGTCGCTTGCCAACCAGGGCGCTCCCACCAGGCTTGATATCCTGGTGGGGAACGCGGCAACCGGACGGGGGTACTTTGATGGACACTGCACGTCGTGCCATTCCGTCACCGGGGACCTCGCCGGCATGGGCGCCAAATACGACCCCAAGACCATCCAGAATCTGGTTGTTTCGGGCGGAGGGCGCGGGTTTCGCCAGCCGGGCGCCGAACGGCCAAAGGTTCCCGCCACCACCGTCACTGTCACGCTGCCTTCGGGCGAGACCGTTGAAGGCAAGCTCACTCACATCAGCGCCTTCGTTGTGGGACTGAAGGAAGCTGACGGCACGCATCGCAGCTTTTTGCGCAACGGCGACGTTCCCAAGGTTGTCGTCCATGATCCGCTGCAGTGGCACCTGGATATGCTGCCTAAGTGGAACGACACAGACATCCACAATCTCACCTCATACCTGGTCTCGCTGAAATGACGAAAACCATCAAACCTTTTATTGCGGCTTCATTACTTTTTTTGCCCGCCATGTTTCTCTGCCAGGGACTTGATCCGGCCTCGATTTTGAAGCCGGCTATCAACTCCTGGCCCACTTATGCCGGCGATTATAGCCAGAGGCGCTACAGCCTTTTGGATCAGATCAATAAAACAAACGTCCATACTCTCACCCTGGCGTGGGTGATGCCGCTGACTGCCGGGCCGGACGCCGGTGGCCGCGCCTACCCCACCAGCATAGGCGGCGTGGCAAAGGATCCTGTCGCTATACCCGGGTCCAGCAGCGGCTCCCCGCGCCTGGCGGGCTCGATTCTGCAAGTGGACGGCATCCTCTACATTTCGTCCCCAGACAATGCCTGGGCCATGGATGCGCTCGACGGAAGGATCCTCTGGCATTACTGGTGGAAATCGAGGGGCGCCACTCATATCGGCAATCGCGGCATGGCTATGTACCATGACTGGCTGTACTTTGAAACGCCCGACGATTATCTGGTTTCACTCGACGCCATAACCGGCAAGGAGCGCTGGCACAAGGAAATCTCCGATTTCAGCCAGCAGTATTTCTCCACTACAGCTCCCGTGGTGGTGGGCGATCACCTTCTGGTGGGGACAGGCGACGATCTGGATTCGCCCGGCTTTCTCCAGTCTTTCGACCCCGTAACTGGTGATTTGCAGTGGAAGCATTATACCGTGCCCATGAAAAAGGGCGATTCCGGATGGAAAACCTGGCCCAGCATGGACGCCGCACAGCACGGCGGCGCCCAGGTCTGGATGCCGGGGTCCTACGATCCGGAAACGCATCTCTATATTTTCGGCACCGGCAATCCCACGCCGGCCTATACGGCTAAAGTCCGCGGTCCGAAGACCTATACCAATCTTTTTACCTGCGCGATCGTTGCAGTGAATGTGGACACGGGAAAAATGGCCTGGTATTTCCAGACCTCGCCGGACGACACGCACGACTGGGATTCCACTCAGTCTCCGGTGCTGGTGGACGCCCCGTTCCATGGAAGGATGCGCAAGCTGGTGATCCAGGCCGCCCGCAACGGCTACTTCTACGTTCTGGACCGCACGAACGGAAAGCACCTGCTGACCACCCAATTTTCCCCGGCAGCCAATTGGGCCAAGGGAATTGATTCCACCGGCCACGTGCTTCGCGATCCGGAAAAGGACAATACGACACCCGGTTCGCTGGTGTCGCCGACAAACGGAGGTTCTACCAACTGGCCTCCCCCCAGCTTCGATCCGCAGACCCATCTTTTCTACGTCACGCTTTATGAAGGCTACTCGATGTACTACCTGTCATTGAAAAATCCCCGCATGGTGATGGGACTGGGCGGCAGCGAACAGGATAATGTGGGCTCCCTGGGCACTTACGTTGCGGCCATTGATTACCAGACCGGCAAGGTGGTCCAAAAGTGGCTCGAGCCCGGATCGAACATCGGGTTTGGAGGAGGCTTGACGGGCCTGCTCACCACGGCGGGCCACTTGCTTTTCGACGGCGTGAACGAAAACATTGTGGCCTTCGACGCTGCTAACCTGAAGCCGCTTTGGCACTCGCGCATTGGCCGGGTCCAGAACGCCCCCGAAACCTATATGCTGGACGGCCATCAGTATATCCTTGTCGCTGCCAGCGGGTCCGTTTACGCCTTCTACCTGCAGTAATGATCGGGTAGATTCGGTAGCATAGAGTTATCCGCCGTGCGGGATTAATCTGCGGTCTTTATCTTTTTTAAATTCAAAACCCGCTGAGTTACAGAACAACTCAGCCTTACCGCTCTTCATAACTTTTTCAATTAATTCGGGAGGCAATCATGGCTGATGACGCGAATCGAACAGGAAGCGCGAGTCGCAGAGATTTCCTTAAAAACATTACGGCCGGGGTCGGGGGTCTGGCGCTGGCTGGCCGTGTGGGCAACAGGCTGGCCGCGGCGGCGCGGCCGGCGGGAGCCACATCGGACTGGACGGCGCAGATGGGCCTGGAGCTTTACACCGTGCGCGACATGACGGCGAAAGACTACCCCGGGACCCTGGAAAAGGTAGCGCAAATCGGCTACAAGGAAGTCGAGCCTGCCGAAGGTTACAACCACATGCCGCCCAAAGAGTTTCGCGCCCTGCTTGACCGTCTTGGGCTTCGCATGCCCAGTACTCATTCGGGAATCAGCGCGGGAGAGGAATCCGCTGTTGAAAAGCAGCTCGAAGGTTTCCGGATTATGGGCATCCAATACGCCAGCCTCAGTGAACCGCGGCCCCCGCGACGGCTCGTCCGCCGGCCTCCCACCCCGGCGCGTCGCGCGCAAATGAGGGAGCGCTTGGAGCGCCCACGGACTGTGGATGACGTCAAGCGCGAGGCAGCCCTCTACAATCGCTACGGGAAAATCGCACAAAAGTTCGGCATCAAAATCCTGCGCCACAACCACACCATGGAATTCCAACCCTGCCAGGGAAGCAAACTCATGCCCTATGATATTTTGCTGGCCGATACCGATCCGGAGGTGGTGGCAATGCAGATGGATGTCGGGTGGGCTACCGTGGCGGGACAGGACCCCATCGAGTGGTTCCACAAACATCCGGGCAGGTTTGTTCTGTGGCACGTTAAAGACGCTGCGTGCCTCAAATGCCTGCCGCCCGTGACGGACGAATCCGCCCGATTGCGCGAGGCCCGGCTGGTTCCCGTGGGAGAGGGCGACGTCGACTACAAGAGAATTTTCAAATACGCGGGTCTTGCCGGGATGAAGCATTTCGCTATCGAGCAGGATTCCGCCGCAGCCTGGGGAGACTCCGTCGCCGCCGCCCGCGTGAGCTACCAGCATTTGCGCGCCATGCTCACGCAACAGGTCTGATCAAGAACCCGAACTATAAGAGCCTGTTGGGCCTTCCTTCCACCCGCTTGGAACTCCGGCCCGGCCTGCCTGAAAAGTGTAGAGATTCTCTGCCTGCCGTATCGCGACGGTAGGCTGCCACCACCATGAATTTTCAGGCGGGCGTATTGTCATATCCGCGGTAATGGAAGGATAATCGATGCCTGAGCAAATGCTCTGATTCCTGTCCAATTATTTCAACGGAGAGCTAACTTTCGATGAAACACATCACCCGCAGAGACTTTATGGGGAAAGCGGGATGGGGCACCGTCGCCGCCTGCTCGCCCATCCTTATCGCATCAGATGACGTGGTGCCGTCATTTGCCGCGCCGGGCGCAGAAGGCAAGACGACTGTCCTGGACGATTTCGAAACGGCGGAGTCTCTCAAGCGGTGGGACGGCCAAGTTATACTCTCGGATAAGTACGCAAGCCATGGTCGCCGGTCGCTGCAAGTAACTCTGTTCCCCAAACAGCTCTCCACGGCAAAACTTCCCAAAAACTGGCAGGGATATGACCACCTGCTTTTGGATATCTTTAATCCCGAGCCCGGGGACTTGATGCTGGGGATGGGCATCTACGACGAACTGGCCGACGATGCCACGGCGGATTACCTGGACGAAGCTTTCCGTGTGGGCCGGGACCTCTTTCTGATTCCCGGAATGAACCACATTGAAGTGGAGTTGAAGGGCCTGGAGGTTACTGCAAGTACGCGCAAGCTGGCGCTGGACAAAGTGCGGAAGTTCACCATCACGGCCGGAGACATGCGCCGGCAGGTTGTGATTCATGTGGATAACCTGCGGCTTGTGAGAGGCCTTGAAGGCGAGGCGACGGCTTCGGTCCGCCGGCCCGAAGATGGCACGGTCCTGCTGGGCAACGGTTTTATTAAACTGGGGCAGGTGGGTCCGCGGGATGCTATCCCGGAATCTGCCAGTGTCAAGCGCAAGCGCGAAGAAGCCCGGCAGGAGCTCAAGAGACTGAGAGATACCATCGCCGCGGCGCAAATGATGGGGCTCGATACGATCTATCATGAAATTCCGCTGGTGACAGCAGAACTCGGACTCGACGTCCGAACCCAGGTGTCCTGGTTCAACAACGACGGCGCAAAGAGCGAGATGTTTGACTACGTGACGGCCTCCTGCCGTGCCGGCCGCCTCGACCTGGATGATTTGATCTCCGGCGCGCGGCGCCTTCCTGACACTGACGACACCCAGGTGGGGAAGAGTTCCGTGCCACCTTATCCCCACCTCAGAGGACTCAGGATAAAGGACGGCTTCTTTGTTAACGAAGACCGCGAACCGTTGCTCATCCTGTCCCTCCACTCGCCAAGCAAAAAACTGACCCGTTTTTTTGCCACGCCTTTCCAGCATATTGAGAGCTATACCGCCGGTGGCGGATCGCGCTGGACGATTGACCGGTCTCCGGTTTACGAGGCCTTCAAGAAGTATCCTGATACTCACCGGGTGGGATGGGACGGCTGGTGCGGGCACCTGATTCGCGACCGCTGGTCCATGGGAGGTGGCCGGGGAGAAGTGGTCATTTGCCTGGAGAGCCCGCACATCAAGCGCGCCATTGAACAATACATCCAGCGTGAAGCGCCCGGTTGGAAGAAGAATCCAGAGCTCCTTTACAACATCATGGCTTACGAACTGCAGTACATCTGCTACTGCGACCGCAGCCAGCAGATGTTTCGCGACTGGTTACGGCAGAAGTACCAGAACTCCGCGAAGGCCGTGAACGCGTGCTGGAAGATGGAACTCGAGAGCTTCGAACAGATTGTCGCACCTCCGGCGAAGCACGCGGTTCCCCTGCCGGGTACCAACCGTGCGCAGTGGTTCGACTGGGCCTGCTTCAACCAGGAGCGCCTCACCCATCACCTGACGTGGGTGAAGAGTGTGATGCGGAAGTTCGGGGCTGAAACGCCCATCACCTCTGGAGGCAGCTCCAGCATGTTGGCAGGGAGCAATGGAACGTCCGGCATTGATGAGGAGATGCTGATCAGCCAGGTGAACGACATTGTGTTGCAGGAAGGTGGCGGGTCAACCTTGGGGGCTGACCTGGAGTGGGCGTTTGCCCTGCGGAAGATGCCGCTTGCAGATCCGGAACTGGCGGGCCAGGCGCGAGACCTGCTTCCGCAATTCCTGCACGGTAAATCTGTGATGCAGCTTTATTACTGGCCTTCCCAACCTAATGAACAGTTTCCCCGTGGGAATGAATCGGCAATCCCTTACAGTTGGCGGTGGCCGCTCAGTGATGTTGAGGAACTGCTACGCGTCGCTCTTGATATTCGCCGGCTGAACAAGGAGATTGCCGCCTTCGCTTCCGTGCAGCCCGAGGTGGCCATTCTGTATTCGAAAACTTCGATTATTCAGGTGCCCCCGGAATTGATGCGTGCGCGCTCAACACCCTATCTCAGTGAACTGAGGCACGTGTATGAGGGGAGCCTCTGCCTCGATGCGAGCACGACTTTTGTTACCGAAAAGCAAATCCTCAATGGGATATCGTCCCGGTACAAATTGATTCTCGTCCCTGCCGCCAAACATCTTCCGCCGGAGGTTGCCCAGGCTCTGCTCGACTATGTGCAGAGGGGCGGGCATCTGGTGGTGACACCGGAATCCCTGATGACGGACCAGTACCTGCGTCCTCTGGATTTCTTCAACCGGATCGGAATTCAAATCGAGACGAGTAGCGCCGGCACCGGCTACAAGCTGGGTGCGTTGGAGCAGGAGTACGACCAGACAATGCGGCAGTCGGTGGCGTCGTCAGGCTCTGTCGGTAAAGAAGTCACCACGCTCCCCAGTGAGGAACTCGGCCAGGCCGCACTCAAGCTTAAGGGCCGGGGCATCATTCAAACTCTGAAACCAGGCGGCGCGAATGCTATACTCGCCCGCTTCTCAGACGGACAACCTGCGATGGTCAAGCACACCCGGGGGCGGGGAAATGTGTATTGCCTGGCGATGCCTCTCGAACCGTCGAGCTATGCCAGCGTGGTTGACCGCCTGTTTGAGCACGCTGAAATCTCGCGTCCCGTCCGCTTTATGGACCCGGCGGGCCAGCGCATCTGGCAGGTAGAGGGGCGAAGTGTGCAATGGGATGGTGGATGGCTGCTTTACATGGTGAATCATGGACCCACAATGAAGATGGTGAAACTGGCGTTGCCGGTGAAGACGCAATCTCTGACGGACCTGCGTCGGGGTGGTAAGGTTGCGCCCGAAGATCTCGTCGCCCTGGAGCCCGGGGAGACGCGGCTGTTCCGAGCGAGCTAGCAAGTATCGTTTCCGCATCCAGATGCCATTGGTTGTCGCGGCTATTGTATGCTTCCCGATGAAGCAAACGCCCAGTCAGCAGAAACCATGGGCAAAACTCTGGAAGGGATTGAGCAGGCACTGGCCTGAGCGTTATGCCGGCACAATTGACCATTCTCTATTGAGGAGAGCTTGGGGTGAAAAGAAGATTGTTCCTGAAATATTTGACTGCCCTGACGCCTATGATGGGTGCCGAGAATCTTGCGGCGCTCCGCCCGACCGCTGCTTCCTCGGGGCCTGGCGCCCGGCTGGCGCCGGGAGGAAAATACAAGCCCGGACGAATTACGAACGAATACGTCCACTTCCTGCCGGGCGAAAAGGAAGCACTGCAAAATGTTCCGAAAGTTCTGGCCATTGACGGCGCAACGGTCAGGACGCAGCACGAAGGCCTGGCACAGACGCTGAAGGTCAGCCAGGAGATGAATGGATGGCAACTGGTGGCCGTCCTGCCCTGGCTGAATGGCGTGCCGACCGCGGTGTTTGAAAAGCACGTTACGCACCAGGGGGCAATTTCGTATGTGACGGAAGAGGGCGAGATTGCTCACATCCCGAAACGCGTGGGCGACCTTTCGAAGATCCGTCCACGGCCAGTCAACCCTCCAAAGACGCTCGGCGAACTTAAACGTCCCAGAAAATACGTTCCCGGTCCAGATGTTTACGGCAATTACATTCTGGAGTCGAATGAAGATCCCTGCTACGAGAATGTGGCGGCGCTGGGGCCGGAATTCATCGGATGGACGCTGGTGGCCAACGGCGACACGGGTCCCGAGGGCGCGATGTGGCTGGAGCCTGACGGCACGTCGCGCGGGTTTGGCACGGACCCGCAGTCGCTCTGGGCGCCCGACATGACGGGCACGCTTTTGGAGCCTCCCGACCGCCTGGAGTATCTCTACAATTACGTTGACGGTTACAGCAAACGAACTGCCGTGGGAGGCTATCTGCCGGCCGCGGACATTGGCGTCTGGAACCCCACCTTCAGGGTTGGATATGAAGTGATGGCTGTTCTGTCGCAGGGTAATGACGCGAAGCCTGTGGGGCGCATCCGCGTGAAGCAGCCAGAAGGAACGGAATTTGTGGAATACTTCTGGAACGGGTCGCGCGAGGCTTTTTTCTCCGCGCTTGTGGGCGTCTGGAACCAGTGGCGACACTTTTTCGAAGATCGGATGAAAGTGGAGATCCCGGACCCGTGGCTGCTGGACGGGGCCCGGGCGGGGATCGCCCTTTCGCGCGCCAGCTATCGCGGGCTGAACCCGACCTACCAGATTGGCGAAGGGGCTTACACCAAAATTCCTGAACGCAGCCATGCGCTGTTTCCGGTGGCCCACTACGAATTTGTCTGGGCCCACCAGCTCTGGAACCTGACGGACGAAGTTGAGCCGTATTTCGAGCATTACCTCGAAAACTATGTCCTGCCAGACGGCAATTTCCTTTACAACACGCAGGACCAGGTGGAGGCGCCGCTGAACGCCGGAGTCTTCCTGGAGAACTCCGCGCGGGCGTACGATTACACGGGGGACTTGGATGCGCTCCGGAAGCGGCTGCCGGTGCTGAAGCGCATGATCGATTTCGTTTTGAAGCGATACGCGTACAGCAAGGAAACGTTCCCGCCAGCCGACCCTCGCCATGGGCTCATCTGGGGCTCGCCGGAAGCCGACAACGGCGATCCGCGCGACGATTATCCGAATTCCCACCCATATTATTACCAGAACGCTGCGTGGACCTGGCGGGGCCTGGTGGAACACGCCCGCTGCCTCAATAGAGCCGGGCAGGAACATCATGATGCTGACCTGCAGCAGGAGGCGAAGAAGATTGCCGGGACCGCCGCCGGGATGCGCGCCCTGATCGAGCGCTCGCTCAAAACCGTGCTGGCCAGGCGGAATCCTGAGATGAAGCAGGCGGACATCACGCCCTTCACGCCTTTTGATACCGATCGAAAACCCACTGACCTGACCAGTTACGAGAACCACCGCTACATGATGGACTGGTGGACCAGCGACTGGGGTGACGCGGCGCTTGACCGGGGCCACTTTATCCATCGCAAGATGGCCGGCGAGCAGATTCTGGGCTTGAACACTGATGGCGCCTCGGTCCGAACGTCGAACTTTATGTCGCACGGGACGCTCGCTTACCTGATTCGGCAGGACGATTACCGGCCCTTCTTGCTGACCCTCTACGCGCTCGCCTGCTACACCATGGATTCGGGCAGCCGGTATTCGCCGGAAGATACTTACCTGCCGGGCGGGCATCCTGGCGAGGGAAGCCGCTACGGGTGGTCGGCCGTGGTCAACAGCGAATTGCAGTTGGCGCTGGGGCTGCGCTGGCTGCTGTGTTATGAAGAACACGATCATCCCGTCGTCCATCTGCAGAAGGCTGCGCCAAAACACTGGTTTGCCGCCGGAGAAACAATCCGCGTGGAGAATTGCCCAACGCGATTCGGGCACGTTAGCTGGGCGACGGAATCGTTTCCGGGTCTCGGAAGTTCTGCCCGCTGGCGCTGCCGGCTAAAACTTGAAAAGCCACTGGAAGCCGGGCTCATCATTCACATTCACACGCCCGATGGCCAGACCTTGAAATCCTCGTCGATGGGGAAAGTTCTGGCCGACCGAGTGGAACTGAGCGCCGCAACGATGGCGGGAAAGACGGAGCTGAGAGTAAATATCGAGTAGTTCCGGGTTGAGGAAGTTCATGTCGGACAACGCAGGCTGGGTTACAATTCCCATCATTGAAAGTCGAAGAGGCGTCGGCAAATGGAAAAAAGCCTGTGGAGCGGCCAAAGTGGGATTGCGCGCGTCTTTCTGCTGATTGTGCTGGCGCTCGTCCTTTATTTCGTGGGACGAATCCTCAAGCCCTTTTTCCCGGCGCTTGCCTGGGCGGCCATTCTGGCAACTGTTTTCTATCCCGTTTATCAGTGGGCGGAACGCCACCTTCATCGCCGGGAACTGGCGAGCGCCATATGCTGCGTGCTGCTGACTGTGGCCATTGTTCTTCCCGTGGTGGCGATTTTGTTTCTGATGGCCGGTGAGTCTGTCAAAGCTTATGGCACGCTGGAAGACGTGATTGCCCGCGGCCTGCCGGCAAAGATCGCCGCCATCCATAGTTCCGCCGCCTATCAGACGCTGGTCCGGCATCTCCATGAGATGGGCATGCCTGAACCCAACATCGGCGCCACCGCGATGCGCGCCCTGCGCGCGGGAAGCGGATTTCTGGTGGAACACAGCGCCGCAGTCGTGTCCGGTTTTATGAATTTTATCGTGCAGCTATTTGTGATGTTGTTGGCCCTCTATTACCTTTTCCTGCGCGGACCGCAAATCCTGCATGAGATGCGCAGCCTGATTCCTTTCCCGCCGGAATACGAAGAGCAGATCATCCAGAAATTTACAGGCGTAGTCCATGCGACTTTTACCGGAAGCCTTGCCGTCGCCCTGATTCAGGGAGCATTGGGCGGCCTGGGTTTCTGGATATTTGGCATCGGCGCCCCACTGGTGTGGGGAGCGGCCATGGCCCTGACTTCGCTGGTCCCGATGGTGGGAACGGCCCTGATCTGGGGGCCGGTGGTCATCTTCTATCTGTTGACCGGGTCCGTCCTGAAAGGGCTCCTCATGCTGGTGGTGTTTGCCTTTGCGGTGGGCTCCGTCGACAACATCCTGAAACCCATTCTCATCCAGCGCGGAATGGAGATTCACACTCTCTGGGTTTTTGTCAGCGTCATCGGCGGGCTCAGCGTCTTCGGGTTTCTGGGTATGGTGCTGGGGCCGTTCCTTTTCACCATTCTGGTTGTGCTGCTTGAAATCTACAAAGTGGAGTTCGGCAGCGCGCCTTTGGAGGAACCGGCGCCCTGACCGATCGCAGAGAGATTAGGCAAAAACTCGTCCGGATGTTCGGCAGAGACTGCCCATTCACGCCCGCCCTGCAGAGGGCCGTTTCGGACACAGCATCCGTTTGACCTTTTCCAAATCCAATTGCTAAGATGACGTAGGTTGGATCACCGGAGGGAAAGCTTTGGACCGATATACTCGTCATCAGTTGAAACAGGATGACTTCCAGGAAAAAATGGAAGCGCTTCAGGTTTTTGCGGAAGAGCACCTGAAGGAGATCATCCTGGTCTGCGTGGTTGTGATTCTGGTGGGCGGCGTAGCGTGGTTTTTGAAGGACCACTACGCCCATCAGGAAGCTGCCGCGAACGCAGAATTGCAGGCCGCCATCACGACTTTCCACGCCTACGTGGGCAGCAGCCAGCAGAGCGCTCTGATGGGGGGAGGGGAGAGCTATCCCACTGCCCAGGTGAAGTATCAAAAGGCCCTGACCCAGTTTTCCGACGTCGTCAAGAATTATCCCCGCACCAAAGCCGCCGCGTATGCCCTCATCCAGATGGGGGTCTGCCAGTCGGAAATGGGCAATGAGACAACCGCCGTCAAGACTTTGCAGCAGTCGGCAAAAAACTCCGACCAGGAGATTGCGTCCCAGGCCCGGTTTGCATTAGCCGGAGTTCTGGCAAAAACGGGGAAATCGGATGAGGCTGCGAAGATCTACCAGGGCCTCGCCGACCACCCTACCACCCTGGTTCCTCGCGCCACGGCCCTGCTGGCCCTGGCGGACGTTTACCGCGCCAATCAGCCGAAACGCGCCCGCGGGATTTACGAGGAAGTCCAGAAAGAGTTCGGTACTGACACCGTAGTCGCCGAATCCCTGAAGCAGCAGCTCGCCACATTGCCCCAGTAGTCCGCGAGGCACGGGGCTTTAGCGTTTCGCTTCCAGCAAATCTTTTCAATGCGGCCTTCACTTTCTCCTTGCCCGGTTCGTGATAAATTCTGAATTAGCGCAGCGCGTTTGGCCGCAGGAGGCGGACTGCGCGGGCGTTCGATTTGAAGGCCGCTGCTGATGCCGGAAACCGAAAGAGAAGCGCTAGAAACCGACGTGGTGATTGTGGGCGCCGGGCCTGCCGGGCTCAGTTGCGCGTTGCGCCTTGCCCAGTTGATTGGGCAACGTAACGCGGAATCCCCCTCCGCATCCGGCCTTTCACCGGAGAACATCTACGTTCTGGAAAAGGCCGGCGAAATTGGCGCGCATTGCCTTTCCGGAGCGGTGCTGGACCCGCGCTCGCTTCAAGAACTGGTTCCGGGCTTTAAATCAAAGGGCGCGCCGCTCGAATCGCCGGTGACAGACGATGCGGTCTATTTCCTGACGTCTCGAGGCCATCAGCGATTCCCTGTTAATCCTCCTTTCCTTCAGAACCACGGAAACTACATTGTCTCTCTCAACAAGCTGGCCAAATGGCTGGGCGGCCTGGTGGAAGCCGCCGGAGTGAGCCTGTTCCCCGGCTTCGCGGGCTCTGAAATCCTTTACGACGGCCGGCGGGTGGCGGGTGTCCGGACGGGCGATAAGGGAATCGACAGGAACGGAAATCGCAAATCCAACTTTCAACCCGGATACGACCTGCGCGCCAAAGTAACGGTTTTTGCGGAAGGTCCGCGCGGCTCGCTGACAAAGCAGCTTGTTCGGCAGCAGGCGCTCGACCGGGGCGCGAATCCGCAAACTTTCTCCCTGGGCGTCAAGGAATTGTGGCAGGTTCCTCCCGGGCGCATCCGCCGCGGGCAGGTGATCCATACGGCCGGCTGGCCGCTCAGCGGGAGGCAATTCGGCGGCGGCTTCATCTACGCGCTGGATGAAACGCAGCTTTCCGTGGGGCTGGTTGCAGGGCTGGACTCTGAAGACCCGCGCTCCGACGTTCACAACTGCTTCCAGCAATTCAAGACACATCCTTTTGTGAAGGGTCTGCTCGAGGGCGGCGAGATGCTGCGCTATGGCGCCAAGACCATTCCCGAAGGTGGGTACTTTTCCATCCCCACCACCGCCACGGATGGCGCTCTGATCATCGGCGATGCCGCGGGCTTCCTGAATGCCCAGAGGCTGAAGGGCATTCACCTGGCTATCAAAACCGGCGTGCAGGCGGCAGAGACCATTTTCGAAGCCTTCGTTCGGGAAGACGTTTCGGAGGCGGCGCTGAAGCAGTTTGAAACAAGGTGGCAATCAAGCTCAGTCCGGGATGAGCTCTGGAAGGTCCGCAATTACCGCCAGGGGTTCGAGCACGGTCTCTGGCCCGGCGTGATGCACGCAGGGTTGCAGATGATTACGGGCGGGCGCGGCCTGCATGCGCGCTACCCGCTGCGCAAAGATCACGAGCACATGAAGCGCCTCGATGAACTGCCGCCCAACGGGCCTGTGAAGATCAAATTTGACGGCAAGCTGACGTTCGACAAGCTCTCGGACGTTTACCGTTCCGGAACGCACCACGAGGAAGACCAGCCGTGTCACCTGAAGATTGCCGATATCGACATCTGTAACAACCGTTGCACGATCGAGTACGGCAATCCCTGCCAGTATTTCTGCCCGGCGGCGGTGTACGAGATGGAAGAGAACGCGGACGGCTCCGGCAAGCACCTGAAGATAAACGCCTCGAACTGCGTGCACTGCAAAACCTGCGACATCGCAGATCCCTATGAGATCATAACCTGGGTGCCTCCGGAGGGCGGCGGGCCGCGCTACGATCGGATGTAATGGAATGCCGCGCCAACGCCGGCGGCGCCATTGCGGTCACGGTGAATGGACGGATTCCATACTGGCCTTATGGCAGATACTTCGGAAAAATTCGCAACGAAGGTCAGCGGAGAGAACGGTAACGAAGCGCGCGACGAGCGAGTCGAGCTCGGGGAAAATCCCCGCGAATTCACCCGCTGGCAACAATTTCAAATTTTCGTTGCAAGCTGGATCGGGTATCTGGCGGTCCTGCTGATTGGCCGCACGCTGCGCTGGCACATCGAGGGTTGGGAAAACTGGGAAGCGGCGAACCGGGCAGGGAAGGGCATCATTTACACCTTCTGGCATCGCGAAATCTTCTCTGCGTGCTGGTTCTGGCGGCGGCGTGGCATCGTGGTGATGACCAGCCAGAATTTTGACGGCGAATACATCGCGCGCATCATCGAAATGCACGGCTATGGAGCTTCGCGCGGATCGAGCAGCCGCGGCGCCGGCCGCGCGCTGGCGGAGATGGCGCGCTGCCTGCGCTCAGGGCGCGATGCGGCCTTCACCATCGACGGGCCGCGCGGCCCGAGGTTCGTCGCCAAACGCGGTTCGGTGATTCTCTCGCATTCGACCGGCGCGGCCATTCTCTGCTTTCATATCGCACTCAAGAGCGCCTACGTCTTCAGCAAAACCTGGGACCAGACCCAGTTCCCGCATCCCTTCAGTCGTGCGGCTATCTTTATGGCTCCGCCGATTGTGGTGCCTGACGGCGCCGATGAAGCGCAACAAAACCGCAAGCAGCAGGAAGTGCAGAAGGCGCTGGACGATTTGCGACGGCGAGGCGAGGCATGGGTGGCCGGGGATTAGCCGCCACGGAGTTCATCTTTTGGTGGACGCCAGCGATTCTGCGACCCGGATAAGCTCTGAGCGGCCGACACCTCCCTGTTTGCTCCCGCGAATGCCGATCATGAAGTTACCCAATGGAAAGACCAGGACATTGAAGTTGGGGCCTATCTGCGGATTGGTCCCGGCGCCCGCGCAATATTGCGCTTCCACAGTCCTGTTTCCGATGCGGATTGTAAGCGGCTCCGGACTGCGGCCCGCCGTGCCGGAAAAAGGCTGCTGCGTCATCGGAGAAACGAAAATCTGAAGATCGCAGCGGATTTTGCGGGTCCAGCACCCGGGGTCCTGGTACCGGACTTCTACCTCAGCTTTTCCCGTCCGGAAGCCGTCATCGGGGTCCTTGTAGACTCTCCACAACTCATATCCCGCGGGCAGGTATTGAGGCGTTGGAACCGCAGCGTCGACTGATGCGGGAAAATCGGGAGGCATGTAGGCATGCAGTGGAATTCGAATCTCCCTCTGCGCCCCGAGTGCGATCGAGCTTGCCGCCACTACGAGAACTGCGATAGCCAAGTTATAGATCAATGTTCGCCGCTCCGAGCAAACGGAGTCCGCTGGATTTAAATTTTTGTTGGATTGCCCTGCGCCCATGTGAGGGATACCTCCTGATGAAAACTGGACGTACCGGGCACTTAAGATATCAAGCCATCAAATCCTTTTTATCTCCAATCGAGTGTTGCTGTAAAGTGAGAAGTTCACACAACGGCAAAAAGAACATGCGGGCAGGAATTGCTTGCCGGCAACGGTGCGTGCAATAAAAATACGATACTGTAGAACTGCGGAAGAATTTCCAATCCCGTGGCGGAGGAAAAGGGAAATGGGAACCGAATCAGGCGAAAAGCTGGCGCATTATACGGCTTACCGTGCGGCGGGGGCGATCACGGTGGATGGAAAACTCGACGAGCCTTCCTGGGCGATGGCGCCGCGCTCGAGCGCCTTCGTGGACATTGTGACGGGCCGGCCGGCGTGGTTTGATACGCGCGTCTCGATCCTGTGGGACGACGAAAATCTTTATTTCGGTTTCAGGGCCGAAGAGCCGGACGTGTGGGCCACGCTCAGCGAACGCGACTCAAAGATTTACGAAGATAATGACATGGAAGTTTTCATCGCCGGCCAGGACGCCTACTACGAATTTGAGATCAATGCGCTCAACACAATCTACGAAGTTTTCTGGATCTGGAAAGATCAGCTCAAGCCGGGCGGCAAGTTCCACGGGAAGCCGGAATGGGACCCGGCGCAGCACAAAATCATGGAGATCGAAGGGATCGGCGGGCACATTCATCCGCGCGGCTGGCGCTATGGTTTTCTCGACTGGGACTATCCGGGCCTCAAGCACGCCGCGCACGTGGACGGCACGCTGAACAAGCGCGACGACGTGGACAAGGGCTGGATGGTGGAATTGGCCTTTCCGTGGAAAGGGCTCGAACTGCTGGCCGACGGCCGCTCATTGCCGCCAAAGGACGGTGACGTCTGGCGGATTGACTGTTCACGCTTCCAGCAGGTGAACAAAAAAGGCGAGCGGCTGGAAGTGAGCCCCGGCTGGACGTGGAACAAGCACGGCTTCTACGATTCGCACATCCCGGAAGTATTCACCTACGTTCACTTCTCAGACAAAGTGATTGCGGAAGGGTTGAAGTAAAGGTCCCTTACCATACGAGCCGAAGCAGCGAGCCGGGCACATCCCGAGCATCCGTGCTAATCGGCTACTGTGCTTGTGCTCGTGCTGCCGGCTTGAGCGCGGCGGCCACGAGCGGCCAGCCCTCGATGACGCTCGGCACGCCGGGTTTCCAGCCCGAGGCTTTCTTGAATCGGGCATTGGAAACCCTCAGGGAGCGTGAAAGGTAATTCCACACGCCTCCAAAGGTGGCCTTCCCCAGCGCGCCCGGGAACCGGAATGGTCTGGGCACGTGGACAGTATCAGCGAGCGAGTGCAGATACTCTTTGAAGGTAAGAGGATTTTCGTCCGCTACGTTGTAAATGCCGGAGGGCGCGTTAAGCGAGGCCAGAACGGTGGCGCCCGCGTCCGGAACATAAATAGAACTGATGTAGTGGGAGCCCGAGCCCGGCTGGACAAACAATCGCCGCCTCATCATGCTGATCATGTCCACTGTCAGGTTGGATTCGGGACCGTAAAACCCTCCGAAGCGTAGAACAATTCCCCGGCCTCCGGATTCCGAGAAGCGCGCCGCTTCCTTCTCGCCGTCGAGCGCTGAGCGGAGTATCTCGCTTTCGCCGTCGTCGGTCGGGCTGTCTTCGGTGATCCACTGCGTCCCGCCATCGGCGTAAACAAATGCCACGGATTCGTGAACATAAACCTGCACGCCCTCGGCGATGCCCGCGTCCACCAGAATGCGCGCGCCTTCAGTGCGCAGAAGGTTGGTTTCCTGCCAGGCCGCCCGGCTGCGCATTCTTGAGATGGGAGGGATTTTCGTCGTCAGGCGCAGGATGGCTTGAGTGCCGGCAATGGCCTGGCGGACTTCCTTCGGATCATAGAGGTCCACCTTGACCGGCTCAGCTCCAAGCGCGCGAAGCAAGTCCACTTTGGGGCTGGTTCGTGCCGTCACGCGAACTTCATGCCCGGCGTCAACCAGCGCCTTCACACTTGCTTGCCCCAGAACACCTGTTCCGCCAGCAACAAAGATTTTCATCACGGTCTCCAGTCTGTTGGGTCCTCAACGTGCCATCAAGCTCGCTTGTTCGTGAATGGCAGGTCCCGCAACCTGCAACAGGTTTCGACCCCCTCTAGTTCAAATGATACGAGCCACTGAGTTGTAAAACAAGTGATCTGTGCCGCCTTGTTGCGCCGAGGCGGCGGCAACGTATATGAAACGATGGTTGGAATCGCAAAGAGGCAGAGTCCTGCAAAGCTCCTGGTGTGGCTCCAGCGGGCCCGCATGGCCAATAGCGCCAAGGTGGCGCCGGCAATGGGTAGAGAAAGGCCGGCTACGCTAACCGGCCTCCTTGAAACCTATACTATCATTTACAACACTGGCTTGATTTCCCGAATCCAGATGTTGCGATAGCGGACCGGGTTGTGATGGTCCTGCAGAACCAGCGGGCCGGTACTGCCCACGCCGGGCTTGTAGTGCGGGAAGATGCGGTGCCCCGTGGAACCCCAGATCTCCGTGTGGTTTTGAACCAGCACGCCGTTCTGGAAAACCGTGACGTACGCCGGCATCGCGACTTCGCCGCCCTGCCAGATGGCAGGTGTGAAGGCGATGTCGTAGGTCTGCCATTCTCCGGGCGGCCGGCAGGCGTTAACGAGAGGAGGGTGCTGGCCGTAGACGGCGCCGGCCTGGCCGTCGGCGTAGCTGATGTTGTTATAACTGTCGAGCACCTGGATCTCATACTGCCCCTGCAGGAAGACGCCGCTGTTGCCGCGGCCCTGGCTGTTGCTGACCGGCGGGGTGGGCTCTCTCCATTCCAGATGAAGCTGAATGGGGCCGAATTTCTCCCTGGTCTCGATGACACCGGCCCCCGGAACGACCTGAACGTAGCCGTTTTCGACTTTCCAGCCGGCGGGCCCGCCGCTCTCGGACTGCCACTTTGAAAGGCCAGTCCCATCAAATAACACGATGGCGTCGGAGGGTGGCTTGCCGGGAGTTTCCTGGGTGCTGAAAGTGCCCGGAGTAATGACCGGAGGCCGGGGCCGCCGGCCGTCGTGCACATGCCACTTGCCGCCGGGCAGCATGGGCGTGTCCTCATATCCGATCGGCTCCTTCTGCTGCTGGCCGTTGACGCGGACCTGGAAGCCAACCAGCACGGCAACCGCAAGGAAGGTAAAAAAAGCAAGAAGAACCATGGACCTCTTTTTCATCGCCAAGCGCTCCTTTAGATGCAGGTGATAAAAGCTGGAGACGTATTTTTATCACGATTGGGGAAGAAAATCAGGTGTTGTTTATCTGCGTGCAGGCCTGCAGACCGATCCGCCCGCAGACGGAACAAGCGGCAGGCTGTTGCCCATCTTATTATTCGCCGCGAGCCAGTTGTTGCAGCACAGGGTAGAGGGCTACGACCTGGTGGTGCGTTTGCTCGCGGTTGCCGGAGCAGTCGATCACAAAATCGGCGCGGCGGCGCTTTTCGTCGGCCGGCATCTGGCTGGCGATTCGCAGACCGGCTTCTTCACGGCTGAGGCCGGTTTTTGCCATGAGCCGCTCAATCTGTTGATCGGGCCGGCACCAGGCAACGATCGTTTTCACGAAACGGCCGGGAATTCCGGTTTCGTAGATGAGCGCCGCGTCCACGATGACTACCGCGCCGGGATTTTCGGCGCAATGCGCCGCGGCCAGTTCGCCCGTGCGTTCGATGATGCGCGGATGGACGATGCTGTTCAATTGCTGCAGCTTTGCGGGGTCCGCGAAAACCAGACGGCCGAGGTTCTTTCGGTCAATGCGGCCAGCGGGGTCGAGAATCCCGCGCCCGAATGCTGACATGAGTTCCGGAAAAGCGGAGGAAGACGGAAGAAGCATGTCGTGGCCAATCTTGTCGGCGTCGATGATGTACGCGCCGAGTTCACAGAACATCTCTGCGACTGTGCTCTTGCCGCAGGCGATGCCGCCGGTCAATCCGAAATAACGCGCAGAAACGCTCATGAGTTTTGATCAAAATGGAAATGCGACGTATGGACGACACGGCAAGGTCTCGCCGCAAAACAACCGAACCTCTGTGCCCTCGGTGACTGAAAAGGTTTCACACAGAGCACACAGAGAGCCTCAGTGTCTTTTGTGTTCTTTTGAATCCACAGAGAACACAGAGAAAAACGGCTGAAAACGCGCAGGAGATGCAGAATCTCGCAACGTGCCGAGCGGGGTATCAACCCTACTTTTCCTTCGCCGGCGCGCTACGCCTTCGCGGTGGCCCGCGCTCCCCGGCGAAGCTTCGCCGCCTTGACGGTGTTGGACATCAGCATGGCGATGGTGAGCGGCCCAACGCCTCCCGGCACCGGGGTAAATGCGCCGGCTTTTTCCATGGCGTCCTCGGGCTGAACGTCACCGACGAGCACCGATCCTTTGTCCTTAAGCTTTTCCAGTTGCGCCGCGGGATCGTGATAAATCTTCCGCACTTCTTCTTCGGTTGTCAGACGGTTGATGCCGACGTCGATTACCGTGGCCCCGGGCTTGATGAAATCTCCCGTAACGAAGGCGGGCCTGCCCATGGCGGCCACCAGAATGTCGCCTTCGCGCGCCACGCCGGGCAGGTCATGCGTTCGGGAATGGCAGATAGTGACGGTCGCATGGTTGTGGAGCAACAGCATGGCGACGGGCTTGCCCACGATGTCGCTGCGCCCGATCACCACAGCGCGCGCGCCCTTCATAGCAACGCCGCTGCGGCGAAGAATTTCAATGATTCCCGCCGGGGTGCAGGGAACCAGTCCCGGGCTATTGCGAACCAGATTGCCCACGCTTACCGGATGGAATCCGTCAACATCTTTGGCCGGGTCGATGGCTTCCAGAACAACTTTGGAATCCACCTGCGGCGGCAGCGGAAGCTGGACCAGAATGCCGTCAATTTCGTTTCGCGAGTTGAGGTCGTGGACCAGTTGCAGCAGGCGCTCCGTGGTGGTATCGGCCGGCCACTCGATCTTCTCGCTGTAGAGCCCCAGCGACTCGCAGGTCTTTACCTTGCTGCGAACGTAAATCTGCGATGCGGGGTTTTCGCCCACCAGAACGGCGGCCAGGCCGGGGGTGATGCCGGCGGCCTTCAACTCGCTGATCTGCCCGCCAAGCTCCTGTTTGATTTCATCCCGGATCTGGTTGCCATTGAGAATGCGCGCGGCCACTGCGATTTCCTCCCTGGGTGGAATAACCTGCCAGTTTAACACAACTGGCATGCGCTGCCCGCCGCGACCCGTGGTGGAAAGGAATTGTGTAAAAGCCCGGGCCGGGCGTTTCCACCAACGCCGCGGATTTGGAACGCGCTAACCTTTCGACTATAATGCTCTTACGGTATTAGCCGTTTCCTGCTTGTGTGTTTCCGGATGGGGAGAAATCCGGCGCGCGGACCAATCAGGATATCTGTCGGATGGTGCATTGTGGACAACCCAACTATGACTTCAGAAACGGGAAAACGTTCTCAGGAAGAAGCCAGGCCGGTTTACGGGATCGCGGAAATCATGAAGTTTCTGCCCCACCGTTACCCTTTTCTCCTGGTGGACAAAATCCTTGAACTCGAGCCCGACAAACGAATTGTGGGGCTCAAGAACGTAACCATCAACGAGCAGTTTTTCCAGGGGCATTTCCCCGGAGCGCCGGTGATGCCGGGCGTGCTGATCATTGAATCGATGGCGCAGGTGGCCGGCGTGCTGATTTATCGTGACTTGCCGGACAAAGACAAGAAGCTCATCTACTTCAGCGGGATTGAGAATGCCAAGTTTCGCCGGCCTGTGCTGCCCGGAGACCGGCTCATCGTGGAAATGCAGCTCCTGAACCGACGCAACAACTTCGGCAAGATGCAGGGGCGCGCCACGGTGGATGGCAAACTGGCGGCGGAGGCTGTGGTCCTGTTCGCGATTGTGGAGAAGCCCGGTTCATGAAAGCCCATCCCACAGCGGTCGTTCATCCCAAAGCCCGCCTTGCATGCAGCGTCAAAGTCGGCCCTTACACGGTTATTGGCGAGGACGTAGAGCTGAGCGAGGACTGCGAGGTTATGTCGCACGTGGTCCTGAACGGGCCGTCGAAATTCGGCCGCGGCAACAGGATTTTTCCCTATGCCTCCGTCGGGCAGGACCCGCAGGACCTTAAATACAGCGGCGAGCGGACATTTCTCGAAATCGGCGACGGCAACATTCTCAGGGAATTTGTCACCATCCACCGGGGAACGGCAGGCGACGGAGGCGTCACGCGGATCGGCAGCCATAACCTGCTGATGGCTTACGTCCACATCGCCCACGATTGCCAGCTTGGGAACCACATCATCATGTCCAATGGGGCTTCGCTGGCCGGGCATGTGGAGATTGGCGACCACGCCATCGTGGGGGCCTTCTGCGGTATCCACCAGTTCTGCCGGATTGGCGCGTACAGCTTTCTGGGCAGTTACACCATTGTAAATAAAGATATCCTCCCGTATTCCAAAACCTCCGCTGACAGGCCCATGGGCGTCTACGGGGCCAACCGGCTGGGCCTTGAGCGCGTGGGTCTGCCAAAAGAAGACATTGACGAGTTGCAGGCGGCCTTTCGGACCTTGTGCCGTTCCAAATTGAACACCACACAGGCCCTCGAAAAGCTGGAAGCCGGCGGCATCAAATCCCCCCATGTGAGGGCGCTGGTTGATTTTGTAAAAACCTCTGCGCGCGGTGTTGTGAAGTGAAAGACGAAGCCACAAATACAGGCACGGATGCCTCAGCCGAGGCCGCGCTGGAAATCTCAGCAGCCGCGAGCGACCGCTATGCCATTATTGCCGGCAACGGGCGATTCCCGTTTCTGGTTCTCGAGGCGGCGGTGGAACGTGGCATTGACCCGCTGGTGGTCGCCATTAAGGAGGAGGCTTTTCCTGAACTGGGGAGGAAAGCGCGACAGATTGAATGGCTGAGCCTGGGCGAAGTGGCCCGGCTGCTGGAATTGCTCGGTGCGCGGGGCATCAGCAAGGTGGTTCTGGCGGGCCAGGTGAAGCACGTACAGCTTTACAGCTCCATCAAGGCCGACGGCGTGGTTGAGCGAACTTTGAACGGGATGGAGCGCAAGAATACCGATGCGCTGATCGGGGCCTTTGTGGGCATGCTGGAGGATCGAGGCATCCAGGTGGTGGATTCGACGCTGTTCCTCAAGCCTCTGCTGGCTGACGAGGGAGCGATGACCGCGCGTGCGCCCGACGACGGCGAACTGGCGGATATCGCTTACGGAAAGGAAATCGCCAGGAAAATTGCCGGGCTCGATATCGGCCAGACGATTGTTGTGGCGGATCGGGCCTGCGTGGCGATTGAGGCCATGGAAGGGACCGATGCGGCCATCCAGCGCGCGGCCGGCCTGAGTAACGGAAGGCGGCTGGTGGTCGTCAAAGTTAGTAAGCCGCAGCAGGACATGCGGTTTGATGTTCCTGTGGCGGGCGTCCGGACAATCCGGGTGATGAAGCAGGCGAATGCGGCCGTGCTGGCTGTGGATGCGGGCAGGACACTGCTGTTTGAGCGAGAAGAGTTGATTTTGGAAGCAGACCGGGCCGGCATTTCCGTGATTGGAATGAAGGGCTGAGAGTTTCTTGCCGCAGGGATTAGCTGTCCCTGCAGCGGACCGAGGGGGCTTATTTCCGAGTTACAGAAAGTGCCCGTGGCCGTTATCGGCGTGGGGGAGCATGGCAAAAGGCACGCCCACGCATTCAAACGCGTTCACGACGCGGAGTTGGCAGGCGTGTACGACAAACGCCGGGACCGCGCTGCTGCACTCGCTGCTGAGCTTGGCGTGAAGGCGTTTGAAAGCTTGGAGGAAACCCTTGATGCTGTCCAGGCCGTCAGCATTGTGATTCCCACAACGGACCATGCGGCCGTTGCCCGCCTGGCGATGGAAGCCGGCAAGGATGTTTTGCTCGAAAAGCCGATTACGCGTACAGTGGAAGAAGCCGATGAATTGATTGAGATTGCGGATCGTACGGGGCGCATTCTTCAGGTAGGTCACCTTGAGCGTTTCAATCCGGGAGCGTTAGCCGCTAAAGCCGTCACGCGCCAGCCCCTTTTCTTTGAAATCCATCGGCTGGGAGTTTTCAGTCCTCGAAGCCTGGACGTGGACGTGGTGTTTGATCTCATGATCCATGATCTCGACCTGGTCCTCTGGATGGCCAATGCTGAGGTGTGCGAAGTCCGCGCCGTCGGCCTGCCTGTGCTGACCGACCGTGTTGACATTGCCAACGCACGCGTGGAGTTTGCGAATGGGGCGGTGGCAAACTTTACAGCCAGCCGGGTGAGTACCGAGAAAGTCAGAAAATTCCGCTACTTCCAGCCCCACGAATACATTTCCATCGATTTTTCCAGGCGGGACGCACTGATGTTGAATGTGGGCAGCGAGGGCGAGCAGCCGGGGATTGCGGTTCGCAAACTTGAGGTGCAGAGCACGGACCCCCTGGAGGCCGAACTGGTGTCATTTGCAGATTGCGTCCGTACGAGAAAGCCGCCGTTAGTTGGAGGGCGGGAGGGCCGTTCTGCGCTGGCACTAGCCGAGAAGGTCATGTTTTGCATCGAAGAACATGCGAACCGTGTAAATGTTCCGTTGACACGTCCGGCAGGTCACAGCGGTGAATTGTAAATCCGGTCTGGCTCTTGAAGAAGCCTGGGGTTCAATGGAACATGAGTAGGTTATGAGCATTCAACCCGAGTTTCGGCTCCTGGTCGACCTTGAGACGGAGGTCGCCCGCTGGCGCCGCCGGACTTATTTCCTGCTGGCTATCTTTCTGCAAGTTGCGTTTGGCCTGATATTGATGTATACGCCAGGGCTTTTCACCCGGCTGATGGGAGTGCCTATCACCCAGGTTCAGCCCAAAGAAGAGCGGCGACAGCAGCAAACGATGCTCTATTTCCCGCCGGACCTCCAGCGCGCCCTCAAGAAGCCTCCGCCAACCAACAGGCTTTCTGACAAGAACCGGATCGCACAGGGAAAGGCCCCAAAAGTCGACAAAAACGGCTTGCACATGCCGTATATGCGCGGCAATACCCGTTTGCCGGAAATAGCCGGCGGCCATCGCCCACCGGCGCCCCCGCCTAAGCCTCCTGCCGCGCAGCCTGCTCCCAAACAGATGGCCCAGGCTCCCAAGCAAGCTCCCCCCGAGCCCAAAAAGGAACCGCCGGAGGAAGCACAGCTTCACCTGAGCAATGTGAAGCCGCCAGACCTGGGTGGAACCCCTCATATCAGGATTCCATCGTCGACTCCCGGTGAGGCCATCCAGCAGTCGCTTCGGGCTGCCATCCAGAATCCCGGCAGCCCGGGACCCGTTGGCCCCGGCGACTCGGCCGAACAGTTCCAGAATGTCCAGCCAAATTTTTCGACATCCGGGCCGATCATACTTTCAGACACGCGAGGTGTGAACTTCGGTCCCTATCTGGCGCGCGTGGTTTATATTGTCCGCCGCAACTGGTACGCCGTGATCCCGGAGTCGGCTCGGCTGGGAGAGAAAGGCCGTGTAGCCCTGGTGTTTGAAATTATTAAGGATGGCTCTGTGCCCCAGCTTCGCCTTCTGGCATCATCGGGATCGCAGGCCCTGGACCAGGCCGCGCTGGCCTCAATTCGCGCCTCGAACCCCTTCCCGCCTTTGCCCCAGCAGTTTACCGGCAAGCATCTGGTTCTGGAATTCATCTATTTTTACAACATGGGCGCCAACTATTGAATGGTTCGGCCCGGTCGGCTAAAATCAGAAACGGGGGAAATTCAGGGAAGTTGAGAAAGAGAACTCTTGCAGAGTTGCGTCTCTGATTTTCCGCGACATTTCAATCTTTCGGTCCCGTCATCGCGGCATGGAGAACCCTTCAAGGTTGCAATTGCTCGGAGCTTTCCTGTTGCTTGCCCTGATTCTTTGCCTGCTCCTGGGTGGTTATCTATATCGGGTATGGTTGATGAGGTAGTCCAGGATTATCCTCTGGTTGCCATTGCCGGGCCCACGGCATCCGGCAAGTCGGAGCTTGCGATTTTTCTGGCGGTAGGCCTGGGCGGCGAAGTAGTCAACTACGATTCCGTTCAGTTTTATCGCGGCTTTGACATCGGGACGGGGAAGCTTCCACGCGAAGAACGTAAAGGCATTCCACACCACCTGCTGGATTGCCTCGATCCCGCCGAGCCTTTTACGGCGGGTGACTTTCGGCGGGAAGCGGAGGCAGCGATCGAGGGGATTCGCGCGCGGCGCAACCTGCCCATCCTGGCGGGAGGCACCGGCCTTTACCTGCGCGCGCTGCTGACAGGCCTGTTTGACGGTCCTCCGCGTTCGGAAGAGTTGCGCGCCGAGTTGCGCGCCCTGGCGGAGCGCCGCGGGCGCGGGTTTGTCCATCGCCTGCTGGCCCGGCTTGACCCTGCATCTGCCAGCCGCGTTGATCCCCGCGACCTGCAAAAGGTGATTCGCGCCGTCGAAGTGTGTGTGGTTGCCCGGCAGGCGCTCTCTGCTTTGCAGGCGCGCGGCCGTGAACCACTGGCCGGGTACCGCTATTTCAAGATCGGTCTCAACCCGGAACGCGGCCAGCTTTATGCACGCATCAACCGGCGCGTGGAAAAGATGTTTTCCGCCGGGTTGGTGCATGAGACCCGCCGCATTCTGGACCGGCCGGATGCAAGCGTCCTCAAAGCGCTGGGTTCGTTAGGCTACCGCCAGGTTGCGGCGGCTCTGCGTGGCGAAACCACGCTTCAGGACGCCGTTCGCGACACTCAAATCGCTACCAGGCAATACGCCAAACGCCAGATGACCTGGTTCCGGCGGGAACCGGAAATGGAGTGGTTTTCCGGTTTCGGAGACGACTCGGCCATTCAGCGGCAGGTTCTCGACGCCTTGAAAGTCTGGTTTGCATCAAAGTTAGGGGGGCTTCCTGCCCGCCTAAAGTTGTATCCTTGTAAGGGAAGGCAGGACCGTGACTGCATTGGCGAATAACAGGATCACTATGGAAAAACAACAGAACATACAGGATGGCTTCTTGAATTCCCTGCGGAAAGAAAAATCGGTGGTCACGATTTATCTGATGAGCGGTGTTAAGCTCACTGGAAGAATTCGCAGCTTCGACAAATTCGCCGTTATTCTGGATAGTAATGGCATGGAACAGTTGATTTTTAAGCACGCGATTTCAACCGTGCTGTTGAACCGCACCAACAACAATTCATCTTCATCGGCTTCACCGGGAGGTTAGTTGGGAATTTTCCAGCAACAGGCTTCTGAAAGAGCGTTTCTGGTGGGGTGGATCCAGACGCGGAGGGGGAGAATCGTTGCTGATTACGACCCGGAAGAAAGTCTGGAGGAATTGCGCGATCTGGCTGAAAGCGCCGGCGGCCAAGTGGTGGGCTCAGTGCTTCAGCGCTCCCCGGAAGCCGACGCTGCAACCCTGGTGGGACGGGGCAAAGCCCGCGAGATTTATACTGAAGCCCGCGCCGCCCATGCTGACGTGGTGCTCTTCGATCACGACCTGACCCCGACACAGCTTCGCAACCTGGAAGCGGTGCTTCACTCGAAGGTGATTGATCGCACCCAATTGATCCTTGACATTTTTGCACGCCGCGCCCGAAGCCGTGAAGGGCAGTTGCAGGTGGAACTGGCCCAGTTGACCTATCTACTGCCCCGGCTTTCCGGCCGTGGGACACACCTGTCAAGGCTTGGCGGAGGCATTGGGACAAGAGGCCCTGGTGAACAGCAGTTGGAGGTTGACCGGCGGCGGATTCGCGACCGCATCCAACGGCTGCGGCGGGGGATTGCCAAAGTGCGCTCCGAGCGTTCTCTGCACCGTGCCCACCGCCGCGACCAGCGGTTTCTTACAGTGGCCCTGGTGGGCTATACGAACGCCGGCAAGTCAACCCTGTTCAACGCTTTGACGCGAGCGCATGTCACAACTTCAAGCCGCCTGTTCGCAACGCTTGATCCTACGGTGCGGGCAATCCAGCTTCCTTCCCGCCGGCAGGTGTTGCTTTCCGACACGGTAGGATTCATTCGCGACCTTCCTCCGCACGTTGTGACGGCCTTCCGCGCCACTCTTGAGGAACTGGAGGGCGCCAGCCTGCTTTTGCAAGTGATGGATGCCTCCCATTCTCAGCGCCATCAGCACGAAGCCACCGTCGAGAGACAACTGGAAACGATGGGCCTTGCCGAAACACCCCGGCTGGTGATTTGGAATAAAATTGACCTGCTGGATGAATTGTTGCGGGGGCGACTGCCTAAGGGACCCAACCAGGTGGAAGTTTCGGCCGTCACCGGCGAAGGTTTTGGAGCATTGCTGGAGGCCATTGACAGTGCCCTCGAAGAAGACCCGATTGTCGAGACAGAGCTTGAGTTTTCCGCCGGCGATGGCGAACTCCTGGCGCTCCTTCACCGTGCGGGTAACGTCCTCTCTACGCGCTACAAGAACAACCGTGTAAGGGTCCGCGCGCGTCTGGCAAAATCACTTTGGCAAAGATTGGAATCCCAAAACGGCCCCGGCTCAGTCCTTCCGGGCCATCAATAAACCCCTGTATTTTTGCGGCTTGGAAACCTGTGGAAAAAATTGTGGAAAAGAGATTGGCGGTGGCCCCAGCCGCGGCCGGGGGAAATGGCGCTAAAAATCTCATTTTTTGAGACGCTTTTTGAACACCTTTGATTTCAGCGACTTAAGCGTCGGCTAATGAGGGATTCCTTAATGAATACACAAGATTTACGGTCTGGCCGGGCTGGGAAAGCGTCTCCAAGTTTTGCACAAATGAGGTGCCGGAGAGGCCTCTGTAGTTGTAGCCTGCCACACGTTGTTTTAGCCGTTTAATCAATCCCTCCGGACTATAGGCTCTTGCCGTAGCCATAGCCTGCTTGCCGCATCCAGGGACGGCAATGGCTCAGATGGCGGGGATGGGCCGGGAGCCGTCTTGAGTCCAGAGACCTTTTTCATTTTCGGGCCTTCTACTTTGCAGACTCGTCTGGAGATGCAAGTTGTTCGTGACTTCTGTGAAAGGGAAACAGAAGTCTCCGGCCAGGCAGTGCAGAATGGAAGCACGCGAAAATCTCTCTTTCAGTTTCACTGACTTTCATTGACACCCTGCACCACGTTGGCTATAGTGGGTGGTGTCAGTCAGGCTCCCTGCTGAAATCCGTTGAATTCCTCGGCGAGAGGGCCTTTCTTCCGTGATGTTCTGCCGGGGACGCAAACTCCAAATCGATATGAATTTGCCTCTTTCGCTGACGGTCCTTCGGATCTTTTTTGTTCCCCTTATCGTCGTTCTGATGCTGACGAAGGGAAACAACATGGACATCTGGGCGGTGGTGGTTTTTCTGCTTGCTTCAACCACCGATCTGCTGGACGGATATCTGGCGCGGAAGCGAGGGCAGGTGACGGCGCTGGGCATTCTATTGGACCCGCTTGCGGACAAACTGCTGACGGCATCAGCTTTCATTTCCCTGGTTTGGCTTCATCTGGTTCCGGCGTGGATGGTGGTCATCATTGTGGGGCGCGAACTGGCGGTCACCGGGCTTCGCTCCATTGCCTCGGCGCAGGGAATCCTGCTTCAGGCCTCCGAGCTGGGCAAGACGAAAATGGTTCTGCAGGTGGCGGCCATCAGCGTCATAACTCTCGAACCCCGTTTCCCGTCCACGCTGCTCGTCGGAATGCTCCTCCTTTGGGCGGTTGTGGTGTTTGCTCTCATTTCAGGCACGCAGTACTTCTGGGATTTCCGCAGGAAAATGGAAGCCCGGTTAAAGCACCAGATTCCCGGACAACTCGTAGTGATACCGGGCGGTAAGGATAAAGAGGGCGAGAAAGATGCCGCCGCTCACTGAGGAGCACCGGAAGATTCTGCTGAAGCTGGCCCGGCAGGCGCTGGAAGAAGGTGTCTGCGGGGTGATTGAACTGAAGGAACCTCCGGAACTTGCGCCAGCCCTGCTGGAGCCCCGTGGAGCATTCGTTACTCTCCGCAAGGACGCAGACCTGCGTGGTTGCATCGGTCACGTGCAGACTTCTGCTCCGCTTTACAAGACGGTGCAGGAATGTGCCGTTGCTGCAGCGCTCTCCGATCCACGATTTCGTCCCGTAACCCCCGAAGAAGCCCCTTTGCTGCACCTGGAAATCTCAGTCCTCAGTATGCCGTCGGAAATTGCTCCCGACCAGGTCGTGATCGGACAGCACGGCCTGATCGTTACCCAGGGCTGGCAGCGAGGACTGCTCCTGCCGCAGGTTCCTGTCGCCTGTAACTGGGGCCGCGAGCAGTTCCTGGAAGAAACATGCCTGAAGGCGGGGCTTCCTCCCGATGCGTGGAAGAAGGGCGCCCGGATCGAAGCTTTTACCGCAGAGGTCTTTGAAGAACCCTCCGGGCCATCGGTTTCATTTCCTCCCGAAGGCACCGGCACTCTCCTTCCTGCAAACTGAGCTCCCTGGATTCGCGGGCTATTCCTGGCCCAGGCTGGCCACTTTTCCGCCATTCTGGACGATGCAGCAAAAAGCCCTTGACAAAGCAAGTTGATATGCTAACATTTTAGCAATGTGCTAGTAGGTTAGCACAAGGGGGGCCCGTGGCCAGCCATGACGAGCACAAGCTCAGCCGCCGCGAACGGCAGATCATGAATGTCCTTTATCAGCGGCAGCGGGCGTCGGTGGCTGAAATTCGCGAATCGATCCCCAATGCCCCCAGCTATTCTGCGGTTCGCGCCCTGCTTCGCATTATGGAAGAGAAGGGCCACGTCCGGCACGAAGAAAAAGACCTGCGTTACGTCTATTTTCCTACAGCGCCACGAGGACGCGCGCGGCGCAGGGCATTACGGCACGTGGTGGATACATTTTTCGATGGCTCCGCTGCCCAGGCGGTGGCGGCCCTGCTGGATCCCTCAACGGCACGCCTCACGGATGATGAACTCACCCGCATTTCAGAATTGATCGAGGAAGCCAGGGAAGGCGGTGGATCATGAGTGGCCTTCTGTACTCGTTGCTGCCGGGGTTGGAATCTCTCCACGGTGTTTCCGGATACACGCTCACGCTTCTGTCGGAAGTTGCGATCAAGGGGACCTTCTTTCTTTCGACCGCCATGGCGCTGGTCCTGGTTTTGCGGGGTGCATCAGCCGCCAGCCGCCACCTGGTCTGGACGCTGGCGCTGGGCGCGACGCTGGCCTTGCCGGTGGTATCTCTGACGCTCCCGGCCTGGAAAGTGGCGGTCTTTTCATCGTCGGAGCCGGTGGCAACCAGCAAGCCGATGCAAATCGCGGGAAATTTTGCGGCAAACGCTGCTGGTGCGCAATCCTCTGAGGTCGCCGGAACCGGGCAAACGGCCCGGCCGGCAATGGCAAGGTGGGTCCTGCTTCTCTGGGGGATCGGGGTTATATTCTGTCTGGCGCGGATGGCAGTCGGGGAGGTTCGGGTGCGCAGGATGGTCGAGCATACCCGCCATTTTCAAGCAACCCTTGCGAACTCCCTCCTGGAAAATGTCCGCCGGCGGCTTGGGATCTTCCGGTCCGTGGAACTGCGGACCAGCCCCGATATTGCGGTTCCGTTCACTCGAGGTATTTTCCGCCCGGCCATCATCTTGCCTGAAGAGGGGCGTGGGTGGCCTCAAGAGCAGTTCGAATTTGTACTGGCCCATGAACTGGCTCATGTCTGCCGGCATGACTGCCTGACGCAGTTGCCGGCGCAAATCGCCTGCGCGCTACTCTGGTTTCACCCGCTGGTCTGGTTTGCAGCTTTCCAGATGCGCAAAGAGCGCGAGCGGGCATGTGATGACGTTGTTTTGAACGTCGGCCACCACGCTGCCGACTATGCTGAATTTCTGCTGGCGTTGGGCCGCCTGCAAAGGCCGAATCCCGTGTGGTCAACTACCGTTGCCATGGCCCAACCGTCTCAACTGGAGGTGCGTATGAAAGCGCTGCTCGATCCGAAACTAAACCACAGCCCTATTGCGACAATCCGAGTCCTGTTTGCCGCGGTTCTCACAATGGCGTTGCTTGTGCCGGCGGCGGTCATTCACGCTTCGGCAAGCAACGATAAAGGAAGTATTTCGGGGACCGTACACGACCCCAGCGGGGCCGTCGTTCCCGGCGCCGGTGTTATCCTCATCAGTTCGCAGACGCAAACTCGAATCGCTTCGCACACGGGTGAGGACGGAACATTCAGTTTCCCAGAGGTCCCGGCAGGCCGCTACCAGCTTGAATTCGCCAAACCTGGATTCGCCCGCTCCCTGACAGGAGAATTTGAGCTTGGACCATCCCGGGAACTTCATCAGAACTTCACGTTGAACCTCGGGTGGGTTTCAGAGGAGCTCGTGGTTCGTGGACACCGCCCCGCCGCGGTTGCTCCTGCACCTACCAGAACGCCACATCGCATCCGCGTTGGCGGCCTTGTGCAGGCAGCCAGACTCGTCAAAATCGTCAAGCCCGCTTATCCCGCCAGCACCGAAAAGCAGGGGACAGAAGGCACCGTTATTTTGCGAGCGGTCATCGGGACCAGTGGCCAGGTTCTTTCGCTCGAACCCTACAACGGCGCTGATCCCACCCTGACTAAAGCCACAATGGAAGCTGTCCGCCGGTGGCGCTACCAGCCGACGCTCCTGAACGGTGTACCGGTCGAGGTTGCGACGACCATTACGGTGACCTTTCGACTTGATTAGCAGCCTCGGCCCTTGGGGCTCTTCCTGCGTGTTATACTGAGAGCACCGTGCTCAGAGGATTCTTTGCGACACTCCTTTTGGCGTTTGGCCTGTGGAGTTCCTTCCAGGCGCCATTTCTAATTAAGGGAACCGCAGGGGCTTGCCAGTCTGCATGCCGCTGCTACATGCATGATGGAATGTGTCCTATGAAGGCCGCAAACGCCCGCAGCAAACATGGGCCTGCAAGCGCGGCCGGCGCCAGCCAATTGCCCACAGGCGTATCCTGTTCATGCTCGGTGTCGAGTCCTGTTTCTATAATGATGGTTGTCTCGCACGCCGACTTGCTTTTCATCCAGCCGCCGTCGAACCTTCCCTGTGAACTTCCAATAGCGAGGCAGCATGCTGGCAGAGAGTTCGCATTTCTGCCTGCGCCCGCGGAGCGTCTTCCTGATCCGCCTCCAAAAGCTTTCTCCAGCTAACTTCAAAACTCAATTTCCCTATCGCTGATCGCATGATCGCTTGCCTTCCTGCGCGTTCGTGTGGTTGGCAGTGTCGCTGATTACTGGAGGAGTGTCTTTCATGAAGTTTGCCCGATTCATGATTTCGTCTGTCCTGTGTCTGGCGTTTGCGGCGACGGGATATGCAACAATTTTCGGGAATGTTCGCGGCATCGTGCACGATCCGCAGCATCGTCCTATACCAAACGTCCAGATCGTGCTGAAAGCCGCCGGTTCTGCCTGGTCAAAAGTGTCCCATACCAATGACAATGGCGAATTTGAGTTCACGGCGGTGCCTGCAGGTGATTACGCGCTGAATGTAAACGTCAAGGGATTTCAGCCTGCGGAGAAGTCCATCACCGTAGGGTCAGGCAGCGCTCCCATATTCCATTTTGCTCTCGAGATTGCGGCGGCAAAGCAGAGCATCCACGTATCCGGCGCGCCTGAAACCCTCAACACCCAGGCTTCATCCACACAGACAACGCTCGGGAGGCAGCGCATCGCACGGACTCCGGGCGCAGACCGCACCAATAGCCTGGCAATGGTGACGGATTACGTTCCCGGCGCCTACATGGTCCACGATCAGTTGCACGTGCGGGGCGGGCACCAGCTGAGTTGGGAAGTCGACGGCGTTCCTGTTCCCAACACCAACATTGCCAGCAACGTCGGCCCGCAGTTTGACCCCAAAGACGCTGACTTCGTCGAGATGAAAACGGGAGGGTATTCCTCCGAATACGGCGACCGCACATATGGCGTTTTTAACGTGATTCCCAGGACCGGTTTTGAATACAGCAACCAGGGCGAACTGGTGGCCAGCTATGGCAGCTTCAACCAGACCAACGGCCATCTCAGCTTTGGCAGCCACACTGACCGCCTGGCCTGGTTCGGGAGCTTTGCGGGCAATCGCTCTGACCTTGGCCTGATGACGCCCGTCCCACAGGCGATTCATGACATGGACAGCGGGCTCGGAGGGTTCGGCACGCTGATCTTCAACGCAACGCCCCAGGACCAGTTGCGGCTGGTGGGTTCCGCTCGCGGCGACCATTACCAGATTCCGAACACGCCCGAACAGCAAAGCGCCGGGATCCGCGACCTTGATCTGGAACGCGATGCCTTCATCAATTTTTCCTGGGTCCACACGTTTGGGCAAGGAATGCTGCTGACCGTCTCCCCTTTCTATCATTTCAACCGTGCGAATTTTGTGGGCGGGCCGAATGACACGCCCTTCATTCTCGGCGACAATCGCGGCTCACGTTATCTGGGCGGCCAGGTGACGTTCGGAGTGGTGAAGGGGAAGCACAATGCGCAGCTTGGGCTTGAAGTTTTCGAGCAGCATGATGATACCTTCTTCGGGCTCAGGTCGGGCACTGCCACCAGCCGGCCGCCCATCGGCCAGCGTTACAATCCGGCAGGCAACCAGGAAGCAGGTTTTCTGCAGGACCAGTTTCAGCTTACTTCCTGGTTTTCTCTCCAAGGAGGTCTGCGGCTCACGCATTACGCCGGTCTTCTCCAGGAGAATGGAGCTGATCCGCGCGTGGGAACTGCCATACGCCTGCCGAAGCTTGGCTGGGTGTTGCGAGGCTTCTACGGCCGGTACTTTCAGCCGCCTCCGCTCCATACGCTTTCGGGGCAGTTGGAACAGTTCGCGCTCGATCAGCGGGTTGCATTTCTGCCTTTGCATGCTGAGCGCGACGAGCAATACCAGGCTGGCATTACGATACCATTGCGCAAGTGGGCGCTCGATGCGGATGTCTTCCGCACGCACGCGCGCAACTTTTTTGACCATAATGAGATCGGCAGCTCCAACATCTTTCTGCCGCTGACCATTCAGGGAGCGCGCATCCAGGGCTGGGAGGCCACGCTGCAGTCCCCTGAAATTCTCCGCCGCGCCAGAATCCACCTGGCATACTCGCACCAGTTCGTCCAGGGATTCGGCGCCGTGACCGGCGGCCTTACGGACTTTGCGCCGCCGGCGGAAGGCTTGTTTTTCCTTGATCATGACCAGCGCAATACCTTGAGCACCGTGGCGAGCACCACCTTGCCGGGGAAGGCCTGGAGCACGGTAACGATAGCCTATGGATCTGGCTTTCTGAATGGCGACGGCCCCGCGCACCTGCCCGCCCACACCACCGTCGGGCTCTCGATGGGCAAGTCGATCGCGGAAAACTGGTCGCTGGCGGTGAACGCGCTCAACATCGCCAACGGACGTTACCTGCTGGACAACAGCAACACGTTTGGCGGGACACACTTCGCCTACCCCCGCGAGGTTTACGCGGAAGTGCGCTACCGTTTTCATTTCTAAGCCCTTATGACGGCCGGCGCGCTGTGGCAGCGAATCCGCAGAGGCCTCCTCTCCGGCTCCGTTCGCCACCGGAGCGGCGGCTGTGGCGCAAATGAGTTCCGGCCGGCCCGCCATAGTATGCTTCACCGCGCGGGTGCGTACCAGCGTTTTGCCGCGGCACATTCCCCCGCATGATAAACGGCATGGCCAATCGGCTACAAGAAAGGCCCAAACTACCCTTTCTGATAGGGTGCCAATCCGCCTTCCCGGCTTTGTCTCTGTCTGATTGTTCAGTGGCGCTTGTTCTGTACTTGCTGCCGAGACTGCTGAAACTTCCGGATTGCCCCCCACATGCCGCCTAATCCCGCGCCTCTTCGCCGGCAAATAGGCGCGACACAGGCCCCCCAAGTCTCCGCCAAACGGCAGCAATCCCTCGGCAGGCTCACGAGGCAGCGCCCGCAAATTTCCACATGCACGCGCGCTGCCGGTTCTGGCCCCACCCGGCATCAAGCGCTCCGGCCCTCCTGGTAGTGGCCCAGCTTGATCTGTGCCACGTGCGCCCTCGCCCGCGCTGCGATCAGAAGACACCGCCAGGATGGCCGTGCCACAAAATGGCGCCAATCCGAGTCACTACCCCTCCCTTCAGGATTGACGTTCAGTGCCAGGTATGAGACATTCGCCGGATGATTGGAGAGACGGATGTTCCTTGCAATTGAAGCCGGGCTGGTTGTTGTTGCGCTGGCTCTGGCTTTCACAGTTCCGAGGCTGGGCTCGCGCTGGTTTGGGCGCCTGGAAAGGGTCCTCGGCAATCTGGCGCGGTATTGATAAATTTCTCGCTGCCGTGCACGAGTATGACAACGGAGTGCAAAAGATTTATATTTCACCCTTGACGAGGCTTGGCAGGGCTTCAGCTTTTAACGCATAAAGCGCTCCTAAGTTTCTACAGGGTTACGTCGCGTAATGATCCTTGCGATGAAGAAATAAGCCATCGCACATCCGGCCACGAAAAAGCATGATACAGCTACCAGAAGCCGGCTTTCCAACGCCCATTGCGCACCCACCGCTATCGGTGTTCCAAACAGGTGCAGTACAACTGTATAGCTGATTTCGTTGACTCCGAGGCCGCCTGGCGTTATCGAGAGCGCGAAAGCCATCGTCACGAAAGGGATTGTGGCTGCCAACTGCCATAAGGGGATGCGGGCCCCGACAGCTTTGACGACCTGGCCTGCCATAAGAACTTGGATGACAAAACGCGCCAAAGAGAGCAGCATTAACTGTCGGGCCAATCCAATATCCAGGAATCCTGACGCATGGAGGTCGGAAAGTTTTTGCAGGAGGCGATTCTGTGGAGCTTTGTCACGCGAGGTATAAGAGATCAACCGCCGAATGATTCGAATGGACGGCCCCACCGCCAGGAGGGCAAGAATAGCCATAACTACTGCCGAGCTTGTCCAAATGACACCACTGCCGTGGCAAAGCCATGTGATCGCAGATGCTACGGCCAGGAAGGCGACAATCAATACGTCAAAACTCTGCTCGAAGAGAGTGCCGGCCGTGCCTCTCTTGAGCGGGCTACCGTAGAAGTAGGTTCCAAACGTGCGGGCGGCTGACATGCTGACTTGGACCGGCAAAATCTGCCCCAATGCCACACCTGCACTCGTAAAAGCGAACGATGCTGTTTCAGAAGGAGTTGAATCGGAGGAGCGGCGCAAAGATGCATCAATTTTCCGCCATTTTAGATTAGAGAGAAAGATATGCAATGCGGTCAAGACGATCAGCATTGCGAAAGAGGCGCGGTTGACGTTTCGTAATTGTTCTAGGGTTGAGTGGAGGTCGATGTTACCGACCTTGATCAGGATTACGATCAAGATTACGCTGATGGCGAATGAAGCACCCAGCAGGAACGAGCGCCGGCGGGTCATCATCGTCGCCTCAGGCCGAGGATACTTAAAAAGAAGCTGCTGCAGATGATCTGGACGCCAAGGGCGACGGCGAAGACCGCGGGCATGACGATGCGCAGCATGCGGTCGGGATCGAGCGCTCCAAAGCTTTTGCCTGCCCAGTTTGACACGGCGAAGATGGAGCCGCCAAGGCCGAAAGCGACGAGCAGGCCGCCCACCACCAGTCCAGTTTCCAGCTTAACCCAGCGGAAGGCGCGCGCCAGGCGGGGATCGGGCGGCAACAGGCCTTCGGTGATGGCAAAAACCTTGGTGAAGACGGCGAAAGCGACAAACTGAAATCCCAGCAGGGTGGCCGTGAACGCGTAGAGAAGCGTGTGAACGTCAAAGCCGATGCCGTGGATGACCACCGGCCCCGGCAGCAGGACAAGAGCCACCACCAGCCCCGCCAGAAACATCAGTATTCCGGGGTAGAGGAAGAGCCAGCGCGGGCTATACATGAGCAGAAAGCGCAGGTGCCGCCAGCCGTCGCGCCAGGAGCGCAGGTGGGGCGGGCGGGTGCGGCCGTCGGGCGAAAGCGTGGTGGGCACCTCGCTGACCTTCATGCGCAGCAGGGCGGCTTTCACCACCATCTCGCTGGCGAATTCCATGCCGGTCGTGCGCAGATCCATACGCTCGAATGCGGCTCTTGAGAAGCCGCGCAGGCCGCAGTTGAAATCGCCGACCATGGCATGGAAAAAGTTTCTACCGATGGCAGAGAGGACCGGCGTGCCGATGTAGCGGTGCTTCCAGGGCATGGCGCCTTTCCTGATGCCGCCCTTGAAGCGGTTGCCCATCACGAGGTCGTCGCCTGAGCGCAATCGCTGCACGAAGCCGTCGAGGTTTTCGAAGTCGTAGCTGTCATCGGAATCGCCCATGATGCAGTAGCGGCCACGGGCGGCGGTGGTTGCCCCCAGCAGCGCCGCTCCATAGCCGCGCACAGGGACGTCAACAACGCGCGCGCCGAGATTCCGGGCGATTTCCTGCGAGCCGTCGGTTGAGCCGTTGTCGCCGATGACAACTTCACCGTTCACGCCGGAGCGCTGGAGATAGTCCTGCGCCTTGCGAATGCAGCTTGCAAGGGTCTCGGCCTCGTTCAGGCAGGGCATGATGATGCTGACTTCGACATCCATGCTGATCAAATGAGCGCCCACGGCGCCGGGTCGCTCAATGGAAGCAGTTGTGAGGCAGAGCATTGCCTGGCACGCGGGCAGGTCCGAATGGCCCCACGGCGGAATAGTATAGCATGCGCCTCGCAGGGGAGTGTCGGGTTATGCAACAACTGTGGTACGGGCGCTCTTGCCCATGTCGCGATCAGAAGACACGGCCATGATGTCCGTGCGGCGAAGGCGGAGGCAAGACTCGGCCGGGATGGTGCGCTGTTTGACTATCCGCACTCATTATTATCCTCGACGCGAGGTGTTGTTTCTTCCGCGGAAATACCATTTTGAATCATGCCTGTTGCCATCCTACGTTCCACTGGCTACGATATCTGATGCCATTTGCGCCTGGAAGAACACTTATCGCACTGGTGAAGCCTGATGCCAGTTCATACGATGGACCTGAACGCAGGCATGTCAACCGAATACGTCTTCTAGTAGTTTCTGAAGTATGTCGGCAATTCTTATCTGCAGAGTCTGAACGCCCTGGTTCGCCGAACGATAGGAGCAATGGATGTTCTTTGCGATCGAAGCCGCGCTGGCCGCTTTTGCGCTGGCGCTGGCTTTTACAGTTCCGGACCTTGGCTCGCGCTGGTTTGCTCGTCTGGAACGTGTCTTCGGAAACCTGGCACGGCAACGGAAGCTTTCGGTAATTACCGTTGGGCTCACGGCACTGTCATTGAGAGCGGCATTGCTGCCCATCCTTCCGATCCCGGTGCCGGGTGTCAGCGATGAGTTTGGATACCTGCTGCTCTCGGACACCTTTGCCCATGGGCGGCTGACCAATCCCACCAGCCCCATGTGGGTGCATTTCGAGAACTCTACCATTCTCTGGCACCCGACTTATACGTCCAAATATTGGCCTGCCCAGGGCATGATGATGGCGGCAGGGCAGGCGCTGATGGGGCACCCGTTCTGGGGCGTGTGGCTCAGCATCGGACTGATGTGCGCCGCCATCACCTGGATGTTGCAAGCCTGGGTTGGCGAGCGATGGGCGCTGCTGGGTGGTTTTCTGGCCCTGATCCGCTTTGGGACTTTCAACTACTGGGCCAACAGTTACTGGGGCGGAACGGTAACAGCGATGGGCGGGGCGCTGGTGCTGGGCGCGCTGCCGCGCCTGAAGCAGCAGGAGCATCGTTTGCGGAACGCCCTGCTGATGGGGCTTGGTTTTGCCGTTCTGGCCACCAGCCGCCCCTACGAAGGGCTGTTCTTAAGCATTCCGGTGGCTGTCGCGCTGCTGGTCTGGCTTTGGAAATTGCAGCGGCCGGAGGAACTGGGCCACGCGCTCAGGCGCGCCATGGTCCCGTTGCTGGCTGTATTGGCCTTAACGGCGGTAGGTATGGGCTACTACTTCTGGCGCACCACGGGCAGCCCCTTCAACACGCCGTACACTATCTTCGAGCATGCCTACGATCCGGTCCCCGTTTTCCCCTGGCAAGCTCTCAAGCCTTTCCCTGCCTATCACTATCCTCACACTCGACGTGCGTATCTGATAATTCTGGACTTTTACAATCAGACGCAAACGCCTGGCGGTCTTTTTGCCGGGACGCTGACCAGGGTCGGCACCATCGCGAGCTTTTACTTCGGGCCCATCCTCATCCTTCCGCTATTGCTTGCGGTTGGGCTTCTCCCTTATGGATTTTCATGGAAGAAACTCAGCCCCAATACACGTTTCCTGATAATCGTTTCGGCGGCGGTCATACTTTCAAATCTGCTGCCTATCTGGTACATGCCCCATTACACATCGCCTGCCACCTGCGCCATTCTCGCCCTGGTGTTAATTGCCATGCGCAGAGTCCAATCGTTCAATTGGCGTGGGAGGCCCTCGGGACAATTCATCGTGAGGGCTGTTCCCACGATCTGCGTCCTGTTGTTGCTCCTGCGGATAGCTGCGCCCGGCCTGGCGGCCAATAAGGTTCCCAACTGGTGCTACATGACGGCTTCCAATTACAAGCGCGCAGACGTCCTGGAGGAGCTCCGAAGGTATCCTGGTCAACAGCTGGCCATCGTTCGCCACAATCCAAGCACTGATATGGGTTTTGACGGCTGGGTCTTCAACCGGGCCGACCTGAACTCCGCAAAAATCATCTGGGCGCACGACATGGGCCCGGCGAAGAACCAGGAACTTATCGACTATTACAAAGGGCGCCATGTCTGGCTGGTGGACGCCGACGACAGTCCCCCGAAACTGGTTCCATATTCCAAAAGCGCAGACAGCATGCCGCTTGAGGACCGGCAAGGCAGCGGGAAGAGTGAATAACAACTTCCTGTTCAGGCTGGCACAGCAGGTTCCGAAGCTACTGTAACAATGCAAGCCAATCCGGCGGTTGGTTCACAACCGCCGGGGGTGTTCTTAATCCTGGCAACAGAGCAGAGACAGCAGAGGCTACCGCTGCGCCTGGGTCTGTGACGCGTCGTCGTGATACCGGGTGAGGTAGGGGATGAGCGGCGTCACCTCAAAAGGCATTTTATCTTTGGCCGAGACCAGGTCGACCGGCTTGGATTTCACGAGGCGGATGCTGTCATTCCAGGCGTCTACCTTGATACGCGCTCCGAGCGGCAGGGCGGCGATCTGGTCAATGGAATTGGGCTCGAGTTTTGGCGCGCCCTGCAGCAGTCCGGCCATCCTGAGCTGGTTGTGCTTGTCGATCAGGCGATTGCCCATGTGGGCGCCAAACAGGTTAGGCGTATCCGGAGCAACCTCCGCCAGAGCTTTCAGGAACAGGCCCGCCTTGCCCAGCTTGTCGTTGTAGGGAGAATTTCTCAGCAGTGTGATGGCTTCCTTGTCAGCGGCTTCTTCACTATCTGCGGTATGGGCAAAATCGAACTTCTTCAGCAACTCTTTGTCGGAAATCATCATGCGGTCGTAGAACGCATACTTGGTGTTGACGTTGTCGCCCAGCGCGATGTGCGCCAGTTCATGGGCCAGGACCATGGCCAGGCTGGCTTCATCCGGCAGCACATCAATCAGGCCGCGGCTCAGAACGATGGTGTCACCGATGGTAAAGGACTCGAGTGGATAAGTCAGCAGGACACGGCATTGCACCGCAGGCAGCTTGTCCAGGTGGTTGGTTACGATCAGGTTGTTCACTACTGTTTCCAGCACCTTGTCCACGGGTCCGGGCGGAGCAACCAAGCCGCCCTTCTGCAGGCGATTCAGAATGTTGTCTTCTGCCTGGCGCCGCCAGTCGCGCACGCTTTGCAACGGGGAGTTATCATGCGACTCCGTGCTGGTGTCCTTGACATCCGAATTGGTATCCACCAGGATCTGCGTCAGTTCCTGGTCCGGCGTGCTGGCCTTCAGCTCATAACCCCACAGGCGTGTCTGTGACCGGAAGCCCAGGCGAGGAACGCCATAGCTGGAAAGGTCGTCTTCCTCACTGTAAACGTAGACCGGAACCCACAGCCCGGGCCGGAGGTTTTCCCTCCAACTGTCAAAATGAAATGAAAACTTGTTGGCTTTCTCGTAGGCGCCGTTGAAGCGGACAATGTGGTAATCCTGATCTTCCACCCAGATGCGGCCTTCAAACAGTCCCTTGCCGGCATGGAGGCGCGGCCTGACGTTGAACACCAGGCAACGGACCTGGCCCAGAAATTCCCGCCCTGCAAATTCGAACTGGTAGTGCGCCAGGTCAAAATTCTGGGGATCCAGAAACATGGGATAGGCAAAGGAGCCTGGCTCGAACTGGAAGGAAAAGAGGCGAAGGAAAGGCCCGTAAAGCAGCACTTTGCTCATCACGCCCTTCAGCGTTATGCCCGGGGACGGCAAAAATGATTTCTCAATTACGCCATTTTTCACTTCAAGCCGGCCCAGGAAATAGTCATCGCCCACGATGCGCTTCGAGCTGTCTTTGTTGGTATGGATTTCCTGGAGGTAGGTTTCAACGCGCGGGCTATAAGTGCCGTAGTTTTTGACCAGATCGTTTTCCTGCTTGATGATCTTTTCGAGCGCCTGCCGGACGACACTCGATTGCTGTTCGGGCTGTTGCGCGGACAGTGGCAACAATCCTGCCAGCGCCGCCACCAGGACGGCCAGCGAGACATGCTTTAATGCCTTCATGCTTTTCCCCTCTTTTAATAAGCGAGCTGAAAGATGATGTGGACCAGAGCTGTGGAATCGACCGGACGGCCGTCGCGCTCAGCAGGCTTGAACCTGATGCGCTCCGCCGCCGCCGCCGCAGCCTCGTCCATGCCGTGACCGAGGCCTTGAACTACTCTCAGCACGCGCAAATTCCCGGTGGACCCGAAAAGAACACTCAATGTGACCTGACCTTCAATGTGCAGCCGCCGTGCCTCAGCCGGATAATCCGGGTCAGGCTTTGAAAGAATCACCACAGGCTTAAACGCGGCGACCTGAGCTGCAGTATGGGTTCTGGGCGCCGTGCCGGCAACCACGCTGCCAAAACCGCCTTGTTGCACGGTTTGCGAGGCCCCGCCGCCCGGCCTGGCCCCTGTGCCTGTCCCGATGCCATTGCCAAATCCCGCGCTGGCCACCGTGCCTCGAACGCCGTGCGCCCCGCCGGTTCCGTTACCCTGGCCGGGGCCCGAGGGCAGGTCAAACGATCCAAGTTGCGCAACGTGCTGGGGGCTGTTCCCCGTGGGATCGTTGGGAATGCCGTTTTCCGCTCCAAAACCTCCTGTCTGGACCTCGCGCAGAGGGCGCCTGACAGTTGCTTTGGCCATGCTGCCGGGATTGAATGCCCCCGTATGCAACATCGCGACCTGCCGTCTTGGGACCGGGTGCTGGGCCTCTACAGAGTTGAAATGTTCCGCGGGTTTCGGCGCGGGTGGTGTGCGGGGAAGCGCAATCTTCGGCTGAGAGATTTCAGGAGCTTTCATTCGGGCCATTTCGGCGGGCTTTTGAATCTGGCGTGGCTGCAATCTGGGTGTTACGGGCTGGGCCGCCATCTGTTTGGGCAGGACCGGGCGCCTGATCATTACCGGAATGTGTTTTACTACTTCAGGCGCAACAGGATGAAAATACAGAACTTGCTGCTTTATCTTGCTCAGCTCCGGGCTGGGGGGCAAACTCGCCAGGGCCCAGAATATGATGCAAATCGCCAAAGCTTCGATGACAGGAGTGATGCCCAGCACGAGGCGCCTGCGCTTGCGCTCCTCCTCAGAAGGACCCAGCAGGACAAATCGCGGAATCCCCGACGCATCCTCGCCCTGATCGTCGCGGCCATCAAGGTCGTTGTGCGGGTTATAGGAATTGGCAGAAAAACTGCCCGGGTTAAGGGACTTGTTCAGCGCCAGTCTGACTCCCAATTGCGTAGTCCTCGCTGCCTTTTCATGATCCCGTGGCGCCCCTCGTCCCGTTCCCCCCACTCATTAGGCTTTTATCATAATTCCAACCGGCCCGCAAGCTATAGTTTACCAGAATGTATAGGGCACGATCAGTTACGCCCGGGTTGTAGCTAATAGATCAGGAAGCCGCCAGCGTGGAATCCCATGGCGCGCGACTCAGGCAGGACCGGGTCAAAGGCAAAATTCCACAGACGAGGCCACCATGCGACCCAATTTGACGGCCCTTTTCTTCGGTTTTCGAGCTGGCCGCTAACGCTCCGGCCCACCCCCGCCGGCAGATTCATGGACGCGCTGCCCGCCAGGGATGGAACTTTCCAGGGCTCACCAGAATTTCGAAAATCTGGGGCGAGCCAAAGGATTGCAGGAAGGTTTCAGCTCCCGAATAAGGTCGGCTTCACGGTCGTCGGGATGGGCGGTCAGCTCGAAGCGGAATATGGCGGGAGAATGGTTCCAGATCGCGGTGTCGGTGGAATTTCGCCGGTTCCAGTGGCTCAGGAGGCGCTCGCGAACCTTGCCTTTGCCGATGAAAAGAACTTTGCCTTCCTTATCCCGAATGCAGTAGACGCCCTGGGAATTGGGAGCTATGTATTCAATCCACGACTTGCTCCACATATAGTCTTGTCCTCTGATATCTGTCATAGCATGCCCCCCGCTGTAGATTCGTGGCCCGAGCTCGTAACCGGCTCAGCCAACGGAGCGGCGCCCAAGGCATGGTGCTCGAAGTGATGTTGCCCTCGCTCGCCCATCAGCGGACCGGCCGCTCCGCCACTCAAAACTTTACGCCAGGACTTTCCCTCGACCCCGCTGCTCCATGATGCGCCGCGCCCGAACCCCGCAGGAGCTTGTTGTCTGGCCGTCCCTGTGCGCTTCCGCCCGGCAGGTGATCAATGAAGTGGTGTTTTGGCCAGCGCGTGGCCTGGAAGGAGCGCGTGCAACATATTATCCGGCAGCGCAGGATGTTCAAGGCAATCGGCAGCCCCCATCCTAATTACCTGATGCCGGAAACCCGGGTCATGCTTCTGGCTGACGGCGAGGACCGGGGCATGGGGTTGGGTTTCGCGGGCACGACGCACCACTTGTCGGCACGGCTCGATCCCGCCTTCCGCGTCCACCACCACATAGGCGACAATCACCAGGCGAAGAATGGCCATGGCTGCCTCGGATGTGGTTGCTGTTACAGGCGTAAGACTCAGAGACATGAACATCGACCGGTAGTAGTCGAGGAATGCCCGGTCGCCGCTATAGATCAGAACTGCGCACCCTTTGAATTCTGCGATTTCCGCATCGTCGAATCTAGTGGAGTCCATAGGTTCCCCCATCTTGAGCGTCTTTTCGTGGCAGCATCAGCTCCGAGAACAGGGCTCGAATTCGAAAAACGAACAGGCTACGCTACGGCTTCCATGGCTTGAGATACCCTCTTGCGGCGGACGCTCTCAGAAGCCATGCGAACCGCATGAGCAATTGCATCAGTCTCAAATGGAGGAAGGATAAAATCAAACGCGCCATAGTCCATGGCTGATATGTAAAAGCGAATATCATTGTGATGGCTCACCACAATAACGTTGGTGGGGACGGAAACATTTTCTGCCATGTGGATAACATCCCGCCAGGTGCCGTCGTTAAGAAGTTTGGCGGTGAACACCAGTTCCGGGTGGGTCTGGTCAAGCAGGCGCTCTACTTCTTCACAGGTTTCTGCGCTGTAGATTTCAATTTGCTGTTGCTTCAGCACCGCTTTTAATTCTTGAATACAGTCATCCAACTCAGATGCGACAAGAAGTGCAAATAATTTTTTGGGCAGCATATATTCTCCATCCTGGGGCGGGCGAACGCCCCAGTTCGCCCGTCCCCGGCCAACCCGCCCTCAGGTACTTGTTTTGCTCTGTCCCGCAGACATGGTCTAATTTATTGAAATATATTGCCCTTTACAAGTCGCTATATTACGTACTTTGGTTTTGCGTATTTCTACGTAAAAAACGCGCACGCCAGAACCGGGCACTCGATGCATCATGGCTGTGGCTGGCTTTGTGTTTGGAAAATTCGGTGAATGCGAGGGCTCGTCTGCAGGCCGGTTATTGCCGGGCTGCGGCCCGTCGCGGCCCATCATTCCTGGTTCGCCGCAGTTCCTGGCCGGAGCGAGGACCGCACATCTCATGCGGCAAAACCGCAGCGATGGGTCCACGGATTATCTGGAGAAAATTCGAATAATGGCGGAGGATATTAAACGTCGATCAGGTGGTTTCGTACGGCGAAGAGGACCAGTTCGCTCAGGGTGCGGACCTTCAGGCGGTTCATGATCTGAAACCGGTGCGTTTCGGCAGTCCGCGTACTGATTCCGAGTTCGTTTGCGACTTCTTTGTTGCTCTTCCCCATGGCAAGAAGTTTCAGAACTTCGCGCTGGCGTTGTGTAAGCACGCTGGGGTCCTGTGTGCCCGGCTGATCACCCCGAATGAAGTTTTTGATGACGGTCCTGGAGATGCCCGGGCTGAAGAACGCTCTGCCTTCGCACAATGCTTCCACCGCCTCAATCAACCGTTTGTCCAGATCCGACTTCAGAACATAGGCGTGGGCGCCCGCTTCCATGGCGCCGCGGAGCATTCTCTCGGAGTCGTGCATCGTGAGCATCAGAATGCCAATGTTCGGGTCAAATGCGTGGATCTGGCGGATGACGTCAAAGCCGTTCATTTCCGGCATAGAAATGTCAGTGATCAGAACGTCGGGCGTCAAATCCTTCACCATCTGCACCGTCTCGGTGCCGGTGCATGCTTCGCCGCACACTTCCCACCCTTCGTGCGTGGCCAGCAGCGACCGCAAGCCCCTGCGCACCAGTGGATGATCATCTGCTATTAGCAGCCTTGTCGTCTTCACCGCCATAGGTTTGCACCCTCTGACCGGCGACGGACCAGTTTCAAAAACGGTGGCCATAATATCAAACTTCTATATGCTTTTCTTTAATTCTTGATGTTGCCCGCACGGAAAATATTACGCACTACCTGGTAATCAGGACCACAAAAACCCGTCGCCGCCAAAATTGCGCGATATCCGGTAAATCATTCGAGTTCAGGCTTTTGGGCCCGGCAGTGGCATTATCGCTTTAACTGTCGTGCCTTTATTCCCGCTCTCGATTTCCAGTCGACCGTCGAGCTCTTTGATGCGCTCGCGCATGCCGATAATCCCCATCCCCTCCTTACCCTCAGCAAATCCTTTGCCAAAGTCCCGGAGCTCGGTCACAATTTGCCCCTTGTCTGCTGCGATGCTGATCTGCGCCTTTTTGGCTCCGGAATGCAACTGAACGTTTGTCAGGCACTCCTGAATAATGCGGTAGAGCGCAATCTCGGCTCCCTTGTCCAGGCGTTCCAGCGAGTCCGGAATGTTTGTGTGCACCTCGATTCCGGAACGCGTGGAAAATTCTTCGGCATACCACTGCACGGCGGCGGAGAGCCCCATTTCTTCAATCACCAGCGGATGCTGCAGGTAAGATACGGTACGGATCTCGGAGCTGCAGTCGCGCACTATTTCCTGGCATTCCGCCAACCCTTTGCGGACTTGCTGGCCGGAACCTTTTATGCGGCGCAGGGCTGCCAGGGTGGCGGCTAATCCTGCCAGTCTTGAGCCGACGTGGTCGTGCAGTTCGCGCGCCAGCTCGCGGCGCCTGTCATCCGATTCTTTCATCAGATACTTGGAGAGGTTGCTCAACCGCTCCTCTGCCTCCACCTGGCGCGTAACGTCAATCACGATTCCTCCCGCGCCGCCGTCTTCCAGGAGGCTAGCGCTCACCACAATCGAAGCCCCGCTTCCGTCTTTCCGCCTGATGGCCATCTGCTCGTTATCCAGGCTCTTCTCCTTTTCCAGACGGGCGTAGAGCTGCTTCTGCTTTTCCGGAGCCATGTGGGCGTCCATGGTCTTTTCCCGCAAGACCTCTTCGCGGGAAGAGTAGCCCAGGATGCGGGCAAAAGCATCGTTGCAATCCAGGAGGCGGCCGTCGCGCGCATAAAAAACTCCGGCCAGGTTCCTTTCGAAAAGAAACCGGTAGCGCTCCTTGGTTACATCCAGCGCTTCCTTCATTCTGGTCACTTCAATCCAACTGATTACAGCGCCATCGATTTTATTTTCCGTCGTCTTGTAGGGACGGATTCGCATCGAGTACCATCGGCCCATGCTGTCCTGGACCTGCATCTCTTTGCCGGCTACCTGATCGATGGCGTTTTCCACGAGCTTCTCAAAGCCGGGGCACTCGAAGTTGAGCTTAACGCCGCCGATGGGCCGGCCGGTGTCGGTGGGGATCAGGTTCAGCAGTGACTGCGTGCTCGGCGTAAAACGCCGGACGCGGAGGTCGTTGCCCAACATCAGGATTGGAATCTCAACCGTGCCCAGCAGATTAATCAAGTCATTGTTCACCAGGCCCAACTCGTTGTTGCGGTTTTGCAGCTCTTCATTCAGCGTGGTGAGTTCTTCGTTGGCGGACTGCAATTCCTCCTTGGCGGTTTCGAGCTCTTCATTGGTGCTCTGCAACTCCTCGTTCGAAGAGAGGATTTCTTCGTTTGCGGACCGCAGCTCTTCATTCGTGGCCTCGAGTTCTTCGATGGTGGACTGGAGGGTGTTTTTGTTTTCCGCAAGTTCATCCCGCAGCCTCGTAATCTCGCGGTTGGTGGCCCGTAGGCCCTCGGCGCGGGCACGGCTTCTTGCGGCTTTCACAGTTGACTGCGCCGCAAGTACCGAATCGCGAAAGAGCACGAGAAAATGCGATGCAGAACGGGCGGAATGTTTGATGGGAACGATGTTCAGGTCCACTTCAACGATGTGGCCATTGCTCTTCATCGGCAAGCGGGTCTTGCGCACGATATGGCCGTGCTTCCTGGCCTCGTGAATCGCGGCCCGCAAATCCACCGCCAGTCCTTCCCGCGCCATTTTCGTCAGGTTCAGGGTGGCCTGGCCGGGGGCGTGTTCCAGAAACCGGCCCGTCCGGCCGCGAAAGTGGAGGATCTGGAAGTCGTCGTTGATGATCACGCCGGGCGGAGCAAACCGGTTCAGCAGAATGCGGTCCGCTTCTTTCTGCAAGTCAAACCCGGATGATGCTTCCGCATTCCCGTGTAGAACGGCCAGCCCTGCATTAAAATGAGGCCGCCCGCCAAACTCGAGCATAGGCGGCCGCGAGTTCGGTTTGGGGACGTAGATCTTGTGTTTCTTATCCAGCAGGTTGAAGTATTCGGCAAAAGAACCGATCGTCTCCGAACTGCCCAGCATCAGGTAGCCCGAAGGTTTCAAGGCATAGTGGAAAACCGGCAGAATCCTTTTTTGCAGGACAGGGCCGAGATAGATCAGCAGATTGCGGCAAGCAATCAGATCGAGATGGGAGAATGGCGGATCCTTGGCAACGTCGTGCCGCGCGAAGATACAGATGTCGCGCACGGACTTGTTCACCCGGTACCCATGCGGCATTCTGACGAAGTAACGCCGGAGCCGTTCCTGAGAAATGTCGGCAGCAATATTCTCCGGGTACTCGCCCTGGCGCGCTTTGTCGAGGGCATCGTTGTTGACGTCGGTTGCAAAAACCTGGACATCCTGCGCGGCCGGGCCCTCGGACAGGAATTCCAGCAGGGAGATGGCGAGAGAATAAACCTCCTCACCCGTCGAACACCCAGCCGCCCAGATCCGGATGGGCGTCTCCGGAGACCGGTCTTTAACCAGGGCCGGGAAGACGTTGGCCTTCAGAGCATCGAAGACCTCGGGATCGCGGAAAAAGCTGGTGACGTGAATGAGAACATCGCGGAAAAGCACTTCGGCTTCACCGTGATTTTCGTTGATGTATTGCGCGTAGCGTTTGAGCGCTTCAATTTTCAGGAGCATCATCCGCCGCATGATGCGCCGCCGGATGGTGCTCGGCTTGTAATGCGTGAAGTCCACTCCGGACACGGCACGCAGGGCCCGGTAAACCCTCTGCAGATCGTTCTCACCTTTCGGCGCAACTTCCGGGGCCTCTCTCCCCGGGGGCATCTGCAGGTAAGGATG
>DATEKC010000210.1:0-12662 GCA_035277665.1 Terriglobia bacterium | reverse complement strand
GGAAGACAAACACCCCTGAGTTCGGGATCCTTCCGACCACCGAGCCGAGGCTGTTTGGCGCGACGCGGAATCCCTGGGATATTGGGCGCACAGCGGGCGGGTCGAGCGGGGGATCGGCCGCTGCAGTCGCCGCCGGAATGGTGGCCGTGGCGCATGCCAATGACGGCGGCGGTTCCATCCGCATTCCTGCGTCCTGCTGCGGCATTTTCGGATTGAAGCCCACTCGCGCGCGCAATCCGCTGGGGCCGGACATCGGTGACGTGATGAGCGGCCTGGTTGCGGAACATGTGGTCTCGCGTTCGGTGCGGGATAGCGCCGCTCTGCTGGACGCCACCGCAGGCCCCGACGTTGGCGACCCTTACTGGGCGCCGCCGCCCGTGCGGCCATACGCTCAGGAGGTTGGGATCGACCCGGGCCGGCTAAGAATTGCCTTTTCGACAAGAGCTCCCTCGGGGGCAAAAATCCATCCTGATTGCGTGGATGCCGTCAAAGATGCTGCGCAGCTCTGTGCAGATCTCGGACATGAAGTCAGCGAAGGCTCGCCGGAAATTAACGGACCGTTGCTCGTTAAGGCGTTTACGACTGTGTGGGACGCAGGGACCGCATCAGGGATTGACTCCTTTGCTTTTCTGACTGGCCGGACACCCACGCCTGAACAGTTTGAGCCGCTCACCTGGGCGCTTTATGAAAGAGCGCAACGTTCGACAGGTTCAGAGTACTTGATGTCACAGTCGATTTTGCAGCGGATCTCCCGCCAGGTCGCGCGGTTCTTTCAGAAGTACGACATCTGGCTGACTCCGACGCTTGCGGGGCCGCCAATGCCGCTCGGATGGTTCGACGCAACTCCCGACAATCCCATGCAAGGGTTTGACCGGGCAGTGGACTTCGTGCCGTTCACTCCCATTGCCAACGCCACCGGGCAACCCGCCATGTCGGTTCCACTCTATTGGAACAAGGAAGGCTTGCCGGTGGGGACGCACTTTTTCGGGCGTTTTGGCGACGAGGGAACGCTGTTCCGCCTTGCGGCGCAGCTTGAGGCCGCGCGTCCCTGGGCCAGCCGGCGGCCGCCCGTCCAGGGTTGAGATGGTTGTTCAGGTGTTCCTGTTATTCGGAGGCCGGTCAACTGTGTGCCGGTGCTGAGCGGCTGGCTTGGGATGTTTTTGTGCTCAGCATTTTCATGAGGCGGAAAAACTTCAGTGCCTGCTGAACGTCCTGCTGAATTTGTCGTTTGAGCGCTTCGGCATCAGGAAACCTGATTTCGTCCCGCAAACGATGGAGAAATTCAATCTCCATTTCGCGGGCCTGGACCTCTCCACGAAAATCCAGCAGAAAGGTTTCCACCGTCAATTGGTGATAGCCAAAGGTGGGTTTATGGCCGACGTTGGTGACCGCATCGTGCAGTGCCCCAGCCACGCGAGTGCGAGTGATGTAAACTCCGTTTTTCGGAAGCTGCTGCTCGACAGGGCCAAGATTCAATGTCGGAACCGTCTTTTTGTGCCCCACCCCTTCGCCCGTGACGATGGTTCCGCTCACAGCATACGGCCTTCCCAGCATCCGGCCCGCAATTTCCACGCGGCCCTCGGCAAGGAAGTGGCGGACATGGCTGCTTGAAACCCGGTGGCCGCGGACCTTGATGATGGGAAGAGTTTCCACCCGGAATCCGTACTTCCCGCCGAGTTCGGCCAGCAAGGCAGTGTCGCCCGCGCGCTGATGGCCAAAGCGAAAATTTGACCCCACGTGAACCACGGCAGCCCGCAGTTTGTCCACCAGAATGCCGCGCGCGAATTCTTCCGGAGAGAGCATGGAAAGCTCCTGATTGAAGCGGAGGACCGCGAGGAGTTCGATCCCTGCCTGTTCGATCAGCCTGGCTTTCACCGGGAAAGGAGTCAGGATTTCCGGCGCATGCTCCGGAGCAAGCACCTGCGCCGGGTGCGGGTCAAAAGTGACGACGACAGAAGTTGCTCCCAACTCGCCGGCTGAGCGCACCACGCGCCCGAGCAGTTCTCGATGCCCCAGGTGAATGCCATCAAAGTTGCCGATGGTCGCGGCGCATTTGTGCAGAGGCTCAGGCAATTCCGAAAGGTCGCGAACGACTCGCATGGATCAATCCAGATTAATTTCCAGGCCGTCATAGGCCAGCCGCACGTTGGGAGGCAGGCTGGCGTTGGTCTCTTCGTGGCTTAACTCATGGGCAATATGGGTGAAGTAGGCCCGTGCCGGCTTGAGGCGATCGACCAGAGCCAGAGAATTCTCAACAGTGGAATGCGTCGGGTGAGGCTTGTGGCGCAAGGCGTCAAGGACCAGCACGTCCAGGCCTTCAAGCATCTCCATTGTGGCGTCCGGGATCGTGCTGAAATCCGTAACGTAGGCCGCGGGGCCGAACCGGAAGCCGAGAACGGGCAGCGTTCCGTGGAACACCGGCAAGGGCAGGTATTGCTTGTCCCACAGGCTGAAAGGGCCGTCGATCAGATGAGGTTCAACTTTCAGAATGCCCCCGTAGGGGTAAGTCTGGTCAAAGATATAGGCGAAGATGCGTCGCAAACTTTCCATGCAACGATTGTCTGCGTAAATGGGGATGGGATCTTTCTGCCGGAAGAAGAACGGGCGAACGTCATCCAGCCCCAGCACGTGGTCGGCATGGGCGTGAGTGAAAACGATGGCATCCACGCGCGCGATCTTCTGGCGCAGCGCCTGCGAGCGGAAGTCGGGCGTGGCGTCAACCAGCACAGTGCGCCCGGAGTATTCCAGCATCAGGGAAGGGCGGGTCCGTTTGTCGCGCTCCGCGGGCGAGGTGCAGACGGCGCAGCGGCAGCCAACCGTCGGAACTCCCGTGGATGTACCCGTTCCCAGGAAAGTCAGTTTCATTTCTGCTTGCTTGCCCGCTTTTGAACCTCAAGATAGGTCATTCGCAGTTCGTAAAGGACATCGTCGAGGAGCTTGGATTCCTGGCTGTTCAGGTTTCCGCGCGTCTTTTCCTGCAGTACTTCCAGAAGATCGACCGTCCTGCTGGCATTAGCGAGATCGGCCGGGATGTATTCTCCACCGGGCCCGGGCAGCAATCCGAGCTGGAACATGGCCGTCGTGCTCAGATAAGAAACGAGCATCGCGAACCGTTCCGAGGCATCCTCGTCCTCTGGCTCCGGCTCGGGCGGCGGAACAGCCTGGGGCCGGGGAGGAACGCTGGATGCACGTTCCTGTTTTTGCTCCTCTTTTTCAGGCTGGCTGGGGACACGGTTGCCCTCGCTTGTAAAAGACCGCCGATCAACAACTTTAAATCCTGACGACTCAACGTTTTCCTCTGGCATAAAGCCCCTCTCGATAGAACGATTATTCCCACAAAGCAGAGCTGGTTCTGTGGTTAAGCTGAATAGGTAGTTTAACAATAAGCCCTTTGTCTGAACAAGAGCAGCCCGCGGCCACGGTTGGTTCATGCCTGAGCATTGCGTGCCTGTGGACAAGAGGTCCCCGGGGGTCAGGCGCGAAAAAGGCGAACCAATGAACAATAGTTCTATTGCCAGCAATTTCATCCACTTGGTACATTAATTGGTTTAGCTTTCCAGGAAAGGCTCGGTGAACGGGATGGGCAAGCTGGCGGGGGAAAAACTTTCCAGGCTGGTCGACCTGATGGCGCGCCTGCGCGGACCGGACGGCTGCCCTTGGGACCGCGACCAGGACTACGACAGCGTCAAGGGCTTGCTGCTTGAAGAAGCTTACGAGGTTGTGGACGCAGTCATCCTGAAGGATTTTACGGGGCTCGAAGAAGAGCTGGGTGATTTGCTTTTCCAGGTAGTCTTTTATTCGCGGCTGGCGGAAGAGGACGGGAAATTCGACATCGATGCTGTCATCCAGAATGTCCATGACAAGCTGGTCCGACGCCATCCGCACGTTTTTGGCGAGACACGCGCCGCCAATGCCGCCGAAGCCTTGAAAAGCTGGACGGCTGCGAAAGAGAAGGAGAAGAACAACCAGGCGGGCACGCAGAACACGTCTCTTCTGGACGGGATTGCTTCCGCGCTGCCTTCTACGCTCGAGGCCTATGAGCTGGGATTGCGGGCGGCCGAGGCGGGGTTCGACTGGGTAAAGGTGGAAGACCTTCTCGACAAGATTCAGGAGGAAGTGCGCGAAATACGGAAAGAACTGCAAGCCGGCGCAGCGACCGCAAAAATGCGGCTTGAAGAAGAAGCCGGGGACCTGATGTTTGCCGTGGCCAATCTGGCGCGCCTGGTCAGCTCGGACCCAGAAAGCTGTTTGCGCAGGGCGAACCAGAAATTCAAACGGCGCTTTCAGGCGCTTGAAGCGGAAGTCAAGCGGCGCGGGAAATCGGTTCGAGGCTGTACGCCAACGGAACTGGACGAAATCTGGGAGTGGGTGAAGGCGCAGGAGAAGGAATGAGCTACACGATCCGTCCATGCGAAACGGTTGAAGACCTGGCGGGATGCGTGGTGCTGCAAAAGGAGATCTGGGGCTATCCGGACCGTGAGATTTATCCTGCGCGCATGTTCCTGAATATTTCCCGCACGGGCGGGCATGTGCTGGGCGCCTTCACCGATACAGGATCATTGGCGGCCTTTGTGGTTTCAGTCCCGGCCTGGCGCATGGAGCACCGGTATTTTTATTCGCTTCTGCTGGGTGTTTTGCCCCGCTATGAAAACCAGGGCCTTGGCACGATGCTCAAAATCGCGCAACGCAAAGCCGCGCTGCGCGCAGGGATTGAATACATTGAGTGGACGTTCGATCCCATGCGGGCCAAGAACGCCTATTTCAATATCGTGCGCCTGGGGGCAATCGTCCGCCGCTATTGTCCCGATTACTATGGTCCCATCCTGGGCAAACTGCAGCGGAAGCTCCCCTCAGACCGCCTGATTGCCGAGTGGCCTTTGAAATCTGATAGAGTGAAAAAAGCGCTGGCAGGAAAGAAGCCGCGCCCCGCAGGTAAATCCGCCTCTGCAGAGGTTGCAATTCCGCTTGACCTTGACGCGCTCGTCTCGCGGAAAGCCGCGCAGGCCCGCGAATGGCAAACATCCGTCCGGGCGAGCCTGCAGGACCTCTTCGCGCGAAAGTTTACCATTACGGGATTTGAGAGAACGGACGTTGAAGCCCGCTATTTATTGGATCGCATATGAAAATTGAACAGATCGAACTGCTGGAAATTCGGATGCCCCTGGTCCATTTTTTTGAGACCAGCTTCGGGAGAACCACCGATCGCAGAATTGTTTTGCTTCGCGCGCGGGCTGAGGGCCTGGAAGGCTGGGGCGAGGTGACCTGCGGCGAGATGCCTTTCTACAGCTACGAAACGCCGGGCACGGCCTGGCACATTCTGCGCGATGTGCTGATTCCGTGGGCGCTTGAGAGACCCTGGGATTCTCCAGCCGAACTCGCAGAGCGCTTTCGTCCTGTCCGCGGGCATAACATGGCCAAGGCTGCGCTGGAAAACGCGCTGTGGGACGTTGAGGCCCAGCGCAAGGGTGTACCCCTCGCCGAACTGTTGGGCGGAACGCGGGAAGAAATACCTTGCGGAGTTTCAATCGGCATCCAGAATTCGCCGGAACAATTGCTGGAAAAAATCCACACTGAGGTTGCCGCAGGTTACCAGCGCATCAAGGTGAAAATCAGGCCGGGCTGGGACATGGAAATTCTGGAAGCGATTCGCAAAGAATTTCCCGGCATCCGGCTGATGGCCGACGCCAACTCTGCGTATACCCTGGCGGACGTCGGACGCCTCAAATTGCTGGATCAGTTTGACTTGATGATGGTGGAACAGCCGCTGGGATGGGACGACATGGTGGATCATGCGCAGCTTCAGCGCGAGTTGAAGACGCCGGTCTGCCTGGATGAATCCATCCATAGCGCCGACGACGCCCGGAAGGCCATCGATCTCGGAGCGTGCGGAATCATCAACATCAAGCTGGGCCGGGTGGGCGGGCATTCCGCCGCTCGCAGGCTGCACGACCTTTGCCTGGCCAGGCGCGTTCCGGTGTGGTGCGGCGGCATGCTCGAATCAGGCATCGGGCGCGCCCACAACATTGCCATGTCGACTCTGCCGGGCTTTGTTCTGCCCGGGGATGTCTCCGCCAGCCGCCGGTACTGGAGCCAGGACATCATTGATCCGGAGGTGACAGTTTCGGCGAAAGGGACGATTGCGGCGCCGCGAAAACCGGGCCTGGGTTACGCTCCGAACCTCGCGCGCATTGAAAAGCTGACCGCGCGGAAGGAGACTTTTGAAAAGAGCAGTTGAACCGGTTGCGCTGGCACAGAAAAGTTCCCGCCCCATCAGCACCCATCATCTGATGCACCTTGCCATGCTGATTGCAGTTTCCATCTGGGCAATCAACATGGTGGCCATTGAGGAAGCGCTCATCGGCTTCAGCCCGCTGGCTCTGTCGCTGCTGCGGGCAATTGCCGTTGCAATCATCTTTGGGATCATTTTTCTGTTTATGCGAGACCGCTCTCTGCTGCGGTTTACCGGCAGGCGGTGGCTGCAGTTTGCGCTGATTGCTTTTCTCGGAATCACCCTGAACCAGGTGCTGATTGTCGAGGGAGTGGCGCTTACGAACGTCCCTCACGCGGCGCTGATTATTGCCGTTGAGCCTGTCATGGTCCTGGTCCTTTCGGTCATGATGCGGCTCGAGGCGCTGACCATGCTCAAGTTTGCGGGGATGGGCATTTCATTTTCAGGCGTAGTGTTGCTGGCCTACGGCAAGTCAGCCCACGGCGTCCCGGACTATTGGCTGGGAGACGTGATCCTGCTGGGGGAAGTTGTGGTCTTTGCTTATTACACCATCCTGTTGAAAGAAGTTGTCGACCAGCATGACGTGATAACTTTGAACACCGTCATCTTCGGGCTGGGCGCGTTGCTGATGATTCCGTTCGGCGCCAGCGCACTGTGGCGCCAGCAGTGGTCGCAGGTCCCCATGCGCTCTTATCTCGGCCTGGCCTTCATGACCTTATTCTCCGCCGTTCTCGGATACCTGCTTTTTGTCTACGCCTTGAAGGGCCTGACAGCGTCGCGCGTGGCGGCCTTCAACTACATCGAACCGATTATGGCGACCGGCCTCGGAATCTGGCTGCTGCACGACCGGGTGGGCGTCTGGGGATTCGTGGGCGGGGGATTGATTCTTCTTGGCGTTTACTTCACCGAACGCGAACGCGGGGAAGAAGAAGTCAGCTAGCGCAGACCGCAGCATTTGCGGCCTGTGGGTTTTTCTTGTTTGAGCACAACCGCGGATCTCAAAACCGGAGGTCCACGTTACTCTGCTACGGCCGGACCTGCATGGCCCTGCGCTGGCGCTTCGGCAATGCCAGGGCAAGAAGCATCCCCAGCACGAAGCCTCCCACGTGCGCCCACCAGGCCACTCCGCCTCCGGTGGCGGACTCGATTGTCAGCATCCGCTGCCCTGCAAGGAATTGAATTGCAAACCAGTACACGAGCACCAGAAAAGCGGGTATGCGAATCACCCAGAAGATAATAATCAACGGGATCAGGGTGGAAATGCGCGCCGTGGGAAAGCTGACGAGGTAAGCGCCCAGAACGCCGGCGATGGCTCCGCTGGCACCGATGGTGGGTGCTTGCGAGCCCATGTTAAATATGATCTGGGCGACTGCGGCGCCAAATCCGCAAACGAAATAAAGCAGCAAAAACTCACCGTGGCCGAAACGGTCTTCAATGCTGCGCCCAAAAACAAATAGGAACAGCATGTTGCCCAGCAGGTGAAACCAGCCTCCGTGGATAAACATCGACGTGAACACGGGAACTATGAACTCGGCAAGGCCGGCGATAAGGATGTCGCCATGAGGCGTGCTGTATCGAGCCGGAATCAGGCCGAAAGCAAGGATGAAGCGATTAATGGAAGGCCCCAGCGAGAGTTCGTAGATAAAGACTGCGGTGTTGAGCGCAATCAGGGCGAAGGTTGAAAACCAGAAAGTCTGGCGGCGCACGTTGTCGTTCAGTGGAATCATGAGCGATGCATTTTAACCTGACTCTCATTTTGGCCCAAGCGGAATTGGAATGGCAGTCTTACGAGCGCCTCGCCTGCAAACCGCACTTGTGGTTCCAGGATTTCCGGCAGCGTCTCGAATTCCCCGTGCCGTTGACCTTGCTTCCGGGCGTCCGATATACTCCAGTCAGCGGGTATCGAAGAAGATTGCCGGCCGTGGCCATCGTCCTGTCATCGAGGCAATCATCCAGCCTGGTTCGAGCGGCCCGCGCAGGTGTTCATGAATCCTGACATATTCATAAAGGAGTTAACAGATATCCTGGGAGCGGAGAATGTCCTCTCCAGGCCCGAAGACCTGATGCTCTATGAATACGATGGCCTTTCCGCCCTGAAGACCCCCCAAGCCGTTGTGTTCCCCACCACCACAGAACAGGTGGTGCGGCTGGCCATGCTGGCCGCCGCAAGAAAGTTGCCGATCATCCCTCGCGGCGCGGGCACGGGACTGAGCGGCGGAGCGGTTGTGACCGAGGGAGGCATCGTCATCAGCCTCGCGCGGATGAAAAAGATCCTCGAAATCGACCTTGAAAACCAGCGCGCCCGGGTGCAACCCGGAGTCGTAAACACGGACCTCACGCTGGCCGTGGCCGATGCCGGATATTATTATGCTCCCGATCCCTCCAGCCAGAAGGCCTGCACGATTGGCGGCAACGTGGCGGAAAATTCCGGCGGCCCGCACACTCTCGCTTATGGAGTTACCACCAATCACGTCCTGGGCCTGGAAGTCGTCCTGCCCGATGGCGAAGTGATCCGGACCGGCGGAAAGTGCTGGGACCTGCCGGGCTATGACCTCACCGGCCTCGTGGTGGGTTCTGAAGGGACGCTGGGGATTGTTACAGAGATTACGGTCAGGCTCTTGCGCGCTCCGGAAGCGGTGGAAACCATGCTCGCCGTGTACGATCGCGTGATCGACGCCACGCGGACGGTGGCTGCCATTACCGCGCAGGGCATTACGCCCGCGGCGCTTGAAATGATGGACGGCTTTACGCTGCGCGCCGTCGAACAGGCCACGCACGCCGGCTACCCGATGGATTCGGCGGCGGTCCTGCTGATCGAGGTGGAAGGACTGCGTGAGGCGGTGAAGGAGCAGGCGGAACAGATTGAAGCGGTCTGCGCCCGCAGCCAGGTCCGCAGCGTTCGCCGCGCAAAATCCGCCGAGGAACGCGCCCTGCTCTGGAAGGGCCGCAAGAATGCGTTCGGGGCGCTCGGGCGGATCAGCCCGAATTACTATGTCCAGGACGGCGTGATCCCCCGCACCAAACTTCCTGAGATGCTGGAATATATCGGAGAGGTCGGGCGGAAATACGAGCTTCAGATTGGAAACATTTTTCATGCCGGCGATGGAAACCTGCATCCCCTCTTGATGTTTGATGCTCGTGACCGCAACCAGTCCCAAAGAGTTGTAAAGGCCGCAGAGGAAATCATGAAGCGTTGTGCCGAACTGGGCGGGTCCATCACCGGCGAGCACGGCGTGGGAGTGGAAAAGAATGAACTGATGCCGCTCATCTTTTCAGATGACGATCTGGAACTCCAGCGGCAGATCAAGTCACTCATGAATCCAACAGGCTCTTTTAATCCCGGGAAGGTCCTCCCGACCAGCAAAATGTGCGGCGAAATTCGCGTCCAGGTCAGCGCCGGAGGTTGATGTGTCAACTATGGCTGAAGCAGCTTGGGCGGGGTTGGCCGGAATCTTGGGAGGACCGCAGTTCACCGCCGAGGCGCGGGTGCGCGAATCCCTGGCCGTGGACGGCAAAATACCGGAGTGCGTTGTTTATCCCGCTTCGGCGGAGCAGGTGGCACAGACGCTGGCGTACGCATCCGGGCACGGCCTGGCGGTGATCGCCTGTGGAGGCGGCACCAAGCTTGGCATCGGGAACCCGCCCGGAAAATTCGATGTTGCGCTCTGCACGCGGAATATCACCAGCGTCCGATATTATGAGCCATCGGACTTGACCGCCGGAGTGGGCGCCGGGATGACCCTGGACGAATTGCAAGACCTTCTGCGGGCAGGCGGATTGTGGCTGCCGTTGGAGCGTTTGGGAAACGGGAACGCCACCCTGGGAGGCGCTGTTGCGACCAACGCGTCGGGGCCGTTGCGGCATTTCTATGGAGCGCCGCGGGACATGGTGGTGGGCATGCAGGTTGCAACCGCTGAAGGCAAGCTGATCAGAACAGGCGGGCGAGTGGTGAAGAATGTGGCGGGGTATGACCTTGGGAAGCTCCTGATCGGGTCTTACGGAACGCTGGGTGTTATTACGGAAGTAAACCTCAAACTTTTTCCGCTGCCGGCCGGCCGCAAGACTTTTGCCCTCTCCACCGGCACGCTGGGAATTGCCCGCGATGTGCGCCGGAGTATCCTCGCCTCACCCATCGAGCCGCTGCGGATGGTTCTGCTGGATGCGGAAACTGCGGGGCTTGTGCATTCCGGTGGGCAGCCGGACCGTTTGGACAAACCCGAACCGCAAATCTGGCTGGAAGCAGGCGGATCGAAATCTGTAATTGACCGCACCATGAAAGAACTTGATGCTCTGGGCCGGGCCGTGGGCGCCAAGGTTCACGCCTGTGAAAAGGAAGGCGCGGAAAAAGCCTGGCAGGTCATTTCAGATTTCGGCAACTGGATCGCAAAGAGCCATCCCGCAGTGGTTGTGCTGAAGGGAACGGCCCCTGTTGCCCGCAGTGAAGAGTTCTTGAGTCTCGCTCAGCAGGAAGCGCAAAATGAGAAAGTCAGGCTGGCAAGCGTCGTGCAGCCCGGCGTCGGTATCGTTCAGATGGCCCTGCTGGACCTGCAAAACGCCGCGCAGGCTGCGGAACTGATCAGGCGCATCCGCAAGGCTGCTGAAAAGTCAGGAGGAGCGCTGGTTGTAATCTCCGCAACTCCCGGCGTGAAAGCGCAAGTGGATGCGTGGGGGAAACCAGCGTCCGGTTTTGAGCTGATGCGGAAGTTGAAAGCGACGTGGGACCCGAAGGGGACGCTTGCGCCAGGCCGCTTTGTGGGTTCAATCTGAAATGAAGGGGAAACATTCCGGGAGAGTCGATATTCCGGATTGGCCGATATGATCGAGATCGAGGACAAAGCGGATACGGCTCCGGCGGCCAGCGGCTACGGGCCGGGCGAGGCGCCGGAGTGGCAATATTATTCCAAGTGCATCCACTGCGGCCTTTGCCTGAATGCCTGCCCCACCTACCGCGAACTTGGGCTTGAGATGGATTCGCCGCGCGGGCGCATTTACCAGATGATACAGGTGGAACGCGGGCGTCTGCCACTGGGTGAAAGCTTCGTGCGGCACATTGACTTATGCCTCGATTGCCGCGCCTGCGAAACGGCCTGCCCCTCGGGAGTGGAATACGGACGGCTGGTGGAATCCGCCCGCGCGCAGATCAGCCGGTATTACCCGAGGCCGGGAATCGGCCCTCGGTTGCGCGACGCCTTCTTCCAGAAATTACTTCCGGACCGCAGGATGCTCGACCGGCTTGGAACGCTGCTCTGGCTTTTCCAGAAATCCGGGCTTGAAGCGGCTGCGGTGAAGTCGGGAATCCTGAGTGTTTTTTCAGAGCGGCTGGGACGAGTGGCTGCTCTTGCTCCGCGAATGGAGAAGCCTTTTTTCACCGGGCGGCTGGGCCAGGTGGAGAAGCCTGATGGCGAGGTGCGCCATCGCGTTGCCTTTTTTGCAGGCTGTATCGCCAACCTGGCATTTGCCCGGCTGAATGATGCGACGGTCCGCGTTCTGGCCCGCAACGGATGCGAGGTTGTGATTCCCGAGGCGCAGGGATGCTGCGGCGCATTGCACGTCCACGCAGGCATTCGCGACCGCGCGCGGGAACTCGCCAGGCGGAACATCCAGGCGTTTCTGGATAGCGGCCTGGATTATTTCATCACCAACGCGGCTGGCTGTGGTTCTGTGCTGAAGGAGTATCCATTGCTCTTTGAGCACGAAGAGCGCGAATTTTATGATCGGGCCTGCGAGTTCAGCTCGAGGGTACGGGACGTGACGGAATTCCTGGCCGGGATCGACTTCAACCGGAATTTGGGAACAGTTCGGGCCCGCGCCACCTATCAGGACCCGTGCCACCTTGGCCACGCCCAGCGAATCCGCAGCGCTCCCCGGCAATTGCTGGCGGCAATTCCAGGGCTCGAATTCGTCGAATTGAAGGAATCTGAGGTTTGCTGTGGCAGCGCCGGCATTTATAATGTGGTGCAGAACGAAATGGCCGAGCGGCTGCTGAAGGCCAAGATGCAGAGGGTGGACGAGACCGGAGCTGAGTTAATTCTAACTGCTAATCCGGGATGCCTTTTGCAGTTGCGGGCTGGTGTTGCCCGGTTTACGAGCAAGCGCCGTGTACTGCATGTGATCGAACTTCTTGACGAAGCTTATGCAGGCTACCGCCGGACCGGGTAACAAATTGCCGGATGTGTTTTGCAGTTGCCGGGTGCGGCCATCGAACGGTACAGTTTGGGGCGGATTAGTTTCCTGTTCTCAGATAAGTTTGTCGGGAGATTGCTGAAAGACGGTAAGGAGTCCGTCATTCCGGTCCCGCGCAGCGGGAAGGGAATCTGCTTTTGATCGAGCGGTTGAAACCAGAGCAGGTTCCTCGGGCCGGCAAAGAACGTCGGCTTTCAGGATGACGCTGGAGAATTTTTTTCAGTACCCTCCTGGAAAGGCGGGCCGATTG
>DATEKC010000209.1:0-26645 GCA_035277665.1 Terriglobia bacterium | reverse complement strand
CACCACTCTTCTAACCACCGACTCTGCCACCATGTCGAGCACACTCAATTCAACAATGGTTAAGAATCTGCCCAAAACCGCCGAAACAATCGACTCACTGGTAAAACTGGCTCCCGGGGTGCAAGTCGAAAACGGGGTGGGCGGCCCTTGGGCGGCAGAACCGCGCGGCCTGGGCATTGCGAACTATTGGGGCGGTTCTATCTTTACCGTAAACGGCGTGAACGTTAGCAACCAATCCGCTGGAAGCGCGTTTTACACCGCCGCCGTTCGCTCGCCTGCCGGAGGCGTTTCCAACCTCCTGCTCACTCTCCCGCCGCCAGACGCTATTGAGGAGATGAACATACAAAACGGGAACATGGATGCCAGCTCCACCCGCCTCACCAATGTCACACTGGTGACTAAGCAGGGAACGAACACATTCCACGGCGGCGTATACGAAAAGAACCAGAACACCGTGTTCAATGCAGCCAACTTTCTGACGAATGCAAATGGGCAAAAGAAGGGCTTCTACAATATGAACCAGTTTGGAGGTAATGTCGGTGGTCCCATTATGCGCAATCGGGCATTTTTCTTTTTCGATTTCGGCGGGATGACGAACCGTGATCCCGTTCTCACGCAACTCAGTTTGCCCTCGATGGCCATGCGGCAGGGAGACTTCTCGGTCCTCTGCTCCACCTATACGAATGGGACTTGCTCTGATCCAGCAGGCACCCAATTATACAATCCCTTTTCGGGTCAACCCTTTCCGAACAATCAAGTCCCAACTTCGATGTTCGCCTCGCAAGCAAGCTCTCTATTATCTTTTCTCCCTCCGCCCAACACTGCCAACTCCCCAGGTTTGCCTTTTGGAGCCCCGAATTGGACGGCCTTGGTTCCCCAATCCCAAGAGGCGAAGCGCTGGCTCGTGCGAGCAGATCTGAATATAAGTAACAAAGATGTTTTATATGGCTTCTGGCAGCATGTTACGGCCCCGTTTGGTGTGGCGTCAGGCGGTTCTCCGCTCAATTATGGCAACGTTCAGAACCAATTCACCTCGACTTCGATAGTTGGGCTAACTGAAACTCATACCTTTGGGACAAACACCATCAATAATTTCCGGGCCTCCTGGTATAAACCCCTCTCTTCTGTTGCAGGTCAAAACCTCGATTTCAAACCTTGGACCCTTTTTCCTCAGCTGCCGCCAAGTGAGAATGGCGGTTTACCGAACATGAACAGCATGCTGGGTTATACGGGCATGTGGCATGACGCTGGAAATTCTTTACCTTCCGTGGTTCCCATAATTGAATTCACCGATAACTTTACGTACATTCGGGGCTCACACACTTTCAAGGCAGGATTCGACGAGCAGGGATACAAGGAAGTATACCCCGGTGGCGTGGGGCCGCTTGGCGCATTCAGTTTCAACGGCCAATGGACGGCAGGTGCAGGGTGGCCCAATGTGGCGCCGTCGGCCGGCGACTCCTTTGCTGACTACCTGCTTGGCCTACCGAATACCACCACGACGGGAGCCGGCCTGACAGTAAGCAGGGCCGCCTATGGGCGCGATTGGGAGTTTTACGGCCAGGACACCTGGCAAGTGACAAACCGCCTCACGCTCACCTATGGTCTTCGGTACATGTACCAAGCTCCCTGGAATTACCGGGACAACTACGGCGCGACTTACGTTGACTTGAATAACAACATGCTGGTGCTTCCAGGGAATTCCAGCACCGTGACAGCTCCCCCGGGGGTTGACCCGGCGCTTCTTGCCCAATTCCCATACGAGACGACGCAGTCTGCGGGATTCCCACTCTCGTACTTCAAGGCTGATACCAATAACTTTGCACCGCGGATTGGACTGGCCTGGCGCCCCGTTGCGGATGGGCGGACGGTGCTCCGTGCCGGGTACGGCTGGTATTATATGTTTGTTCCAACAGAGCTCGGCATCGATCAGCAAGAGAGCAACCCGCCGTGGAATTCAGTCTCCGGTAACATCACTTTTACGTCGCAGCTCCCAGGAAACCCCAGCGCGCCTTTCCTTCCGGATATTACTTTTGCCAATCCGTTCCCAGTTACCAACGCCTTGCCCGGCACGCTGCACCCTGGGCTTTACATGGCGCAGCAACAGATGGTCAATAGCGAATCACAGCAGTGGAACGTGACGGCGGAACACGAATGGCCTCGAAACCTGATGACGCGAGTCACCTACATGGGCACGGCCACGCGCCATGCGCCATGGCTCTACGAGGATATTAACGTTCCTGTCACCCAGGTTCCCAACGTGAGCATACAAAACCAACGTCCCTTGCAACCATGGTCGACCGTTTATGCCGTCCCATTCGCCGCAACGCAGAACTTGAATATGTTACAACTTGAGGCGGTCGCACGAATGCCGAACGGTTTCCAGGCGCAACTCGAATATGCATGGACAAGGTGCCTGGGAAACCTGGGCTATTACGGCGTCGTCTTTGGACCGCAGGATTGGCACAATCCCAAAGCCGAGTACGGGACCTGCCCGAGCATTGCTTTGAACAATCTGACTGCGAGCTTTCTCTACACCTTGCCTTTTGGGCATGGTCAAAGGTGGTTAGGCAATGCGAGTCGCGGATTGGATGCCCTGGTCGGTGGTTGGCAGGTGTCAGGTATCCCGAATTATCGAACTGGCGATCCTCTTACCGTGATGTTTTCGGTTCCCTCAAGCACAGTAGGCTGGTGGGGCGGGCGAGCGGATCGGGTTTCCGGCGCACCTCTGTATTCCGGCAAGCAATCAGGGAGCCACGACATTATCGGCGGCGTGCAGTGGTTTAATGTTGGGGCATTCGCTCCTCCCCAGCCCTGGCAATGGGGAAATTCCGCCCCTGGAGCCTTTTATGGTCCCAGCCAATGGAATGTGGACCTCAGTGCGCAAAAAGTATTTCGGATAACGGAGCGCCAAGGGGTGACGTTCTCGACGGAGTTCTTCGATGCATTTAACCACTTTAACCTGGGCAATCCGAGCCGGACTATCGCTGACACACGTGATGGAGGCAACCCCATTCCCACTGCGGGGAAGATTTTCTCGGGTTACGGCAATCGGGTTATTCAACTCGGGTTGAGGTACGAATTTTAGTGACCACTGGAGGGCCGGCAGGTTGAAGCTCGTAATCCTCCTGCTCCCTGATGGTTGTCAAATTTACTTCTACGTTGGCAGGTTCTTGGCAAGGGAGGGTCTCCATGACCCTCCCGAATAAATACAGAGGGGGGCGCTTGAAAGGGCCTGGATACCAAGTGGCCGTTCGGGCCTCCAAGACCCCTTCGCCAGGTGAACGCCAGGAGCATCAAAAAGCTCTGGCAGAGATCCGCAGTACTCCCTTGCCACAAAATCCATGGGTGGCTTAAGCCAAATGTGGAAATTCACTATGAACCGTCGGTCGGCTATTCTCGCATCCTTGGCAGGGACGGCCCTGTGGGCGCAGGCATTTGACTCGCAGTATTCATATAGCGCTACGCCGCAGAAGGACGACGAAGATGGCTACCTGCGGCCTGAGGCGGAAGAATATGTGTGTGCAAAGGATTGGGATGCGGTACTGCAGAAAGCGAAAAATTGTCAAGAAGCCATTCGTGATGGGAAGGTGGTCCTGGCCAACAGTTATTTTGGACCACCTCTCTTCTATGTGAGAAACCCTGCTCTTCACACAGCTCTCACTCAACCGCCTGCCAAGGATGATGTTTTTTACTCTTATGCATGCCCACGGCTTTCCGGGTTTCTCTGGTCGGACTTCTTCACGTTGCCCCCGAAGCATCCCGCACAAGTTTTGTACAAGATCCGGATAGGCAAACCTTTGGCAGTTTTTGATGAGGTCGATGGCGCCTGCGTTCGTCGTTTCGAACAGGGCGTCGTGGCGGTGAATCCGTTGGAAGAAGCGAAGCAGGTTCAAATCAAGGCAGGAGGGTTGTCTGGGTTAAACGATGTTTTTGAACAAAAGGTGCTTGATGTGAGTGGAGATGGCCTCTCATTGGAGCTTCCAGGACAATCCGGCCGGGTCTACTGTTCATGTCCTGCTTGAAAAAGCATATCCACGACGCCCGATGGATGTCGCCGTCATGTCGATCGTCGATTGTAGTGAGGTTGCATCATGGCCAATCGAAGGCAATTCTTCAAGGCTTCTCTTCAGACTGCGTTGGAACTTGCGACAGTTGGAATGTTGACATCGTCCGTCGAGGGCCAGGCAACAGGGCGGGCGCCTCAAGACGATGAAGATGGTTGTGAGATTTCGGGACATGAGAATGGGGAACATCCTCGAGCAGCATCCTTAGGAAAGCCGGGGCCCGACTGGCTTACAAGCGCCGATGTCTACAACGGGTGGTACGCAGCGTGGTCTGAGGAAACGTTGCAAACTCGCTTAAAAGGTTTTCCCCTGGTGGTGGGAGTTCCGCACTCAAGTTACTGGATCCGTAAAGCTCATCAGTTGCGAATCCGTGTGATCCCCTACATATCGTTCTACAAATGTCTCAATATTTCGGCAGCGAAAAAAGCGGGATGGCCCGATCCTCAAGAATTTCTGATGTCGCCCCTCTTCCGCGAACTTGATCTTGGCAAACACCCTGAGTGGCTGCTTTACGACAAAGAGGGCAAGGTTCGAAGGCCTTTCAATCGAGCTGACTACCCCGGCGGGTGGGAACAAGTATGCACAGCGGCCCCAGGGTTTATAGAAGCCGCCCTCCGTGGGATACGAGGCTTGCTTGAATTAGGCGCGGACGGATTTTTCATCGATAACATCCACCCAACGCCGCATTGCCATGGCCCGGCCTTCGGCAAGCATACTCACGCCAATGGCATGGACAATGGCGAAGCCTTTAGGGACTTGATCACCGAAGTTTATGCGTTGGTGAAAAAGAATTCCTCCACGAAGATCGTAGTCCTCAACCCGGGACACGTGAACCCGACCTATTGGCCCAGCTGCGACGCAATGATGTATGAATCGTACGTCTGCTCGGGGGCAACCTACACCTGTTCGCACAATTGGGATCCTATTCTACAGAAGGCAAAAGCTTGCCAACAGGCCCTTCAATCGGGAAAAGCCGTCCTGACGCTGAGTTACATGGGGGCGCCCTCTTACGACGTGGGAGATCCGAACTCTCATGAAACCAGCGGGCAGCCGCCGAGCAAAGAAGATGCTTTTTATTGTTATGCCTGCTCCAGGATCTCCGGGTTCCTTTGGGCGGACTGGTTCACACTGCCGCCGAACCATCCCGGCCAGGTCCTGTACAAGGTGCGTCTGGGTCGTCCTCTAAGCGCATTGGAGCAAATTGAAGGAATTTATCTTCGACGCTTTTGTCGCGGGATCGTGGTTGTGAATCCGTCGGGGGAGCGGAAACACATCCGGATAACACGAATACAAACGTCCGAGCTGCGGGATATTTTCGCAGGAAAGATCGTTGAGGTGAACGGGACCAGCCTCTCGGTGGAGATCGCAGGCCAGTCTGGCCGTGTGTTCGCTTCTTCTTAGCTCATTTGACGATGGGGTTCAGCGGGAGGTGCGCGACTACAAACATGAATCATCTATATCGACAGTTGACTTGGACTGAAGTTCGGGAAGCTGCGGCGGAAAAGAAAGTGATCCTGATCCCGGTGGCGGCGATAGAACAGCACGGTTATCACTTGCCTGTAGACGTCGATAACCTTGCAGTGGAATACGTGACCGAAGAGGCAGCGCGCCGCTCCGATGGATTGATCCTCGTGGTTCCTATGGTGCATTACGGGTTTAATGAGCACAACATGGGCTTCCCGGGGACGGTGAGTGTCCGGGAGCAGGTCTTCATGGATTTCTGTTATGACGTCGGCAGATCCTTCGTCCGCCAGGGATTCGACCGTGTCATGTATGTTAACGGGCATGGCAGCAATCAGATGCTGTGCAACCTCGTCGCCCGTCGCCTGGTCAATACAACACCTGCATTGGCTGCTTCAATGGCTTACTGGGACCTGGCCATAGAGACTGAGCAGAATCTTCGTCAATCAGAATACCCCGGAGGCATGGCCCATGGATGTGAATTTGAAACTTCCATATATCTCTATTTGAAACCAGATAAGGTGCAACCGGACAGGATGGTAGCTGAAACTCCTTCCAATATTTCCCGCTTTATCTATGCCGATCTGTTTGGATCATCACCGGTGCACTTCGTTAATCGATGGAGTCGTGTTAGTAGCAGTGGAGTTGAAGGCGACCCGTTTAAGGCATCTGCAGAAAAGGGCAAGGCTTTTACAGAGGAAGTTATCGCCAATCTGATTGAATTCGCCAAGAGTTTTCGAGCGATGCCGGACCTGCCTGATCAAGATTTTAACTGGCAAGGCCATGACAACAATCCTGGAATGAATAGCTAAATGTACTTACGTGACTTTGATCCTCTTTCTCTGCCCCAGGCAAGTAAGAGCCGCATGCTACTTGACATCGGTCACAGGAAGGCCGCAGGCCCGAAATTGGACCTTTGGGTTGTTCGAGGGGGAACTGGTGGCAAGGTGGTCCTCGCTCTTGGAGGTGTACACGGTGATGAGTATGAGGGGCCGTTCGCTCTGTGGAGGCTCGTCGATCATCTGCAGCCTGATCAGATTACCGGGACTGTGCTGGTTTTGCCGGTTGCGAATTGGGCGGCCTTTGAAGCTGGCCAGCGCTGTACGCCGGTGGACTCCATGAATCTCAACCGGGTCTTCCCGGGGAACCCAACCGGGAGTTATACGGAAACGCTCGCTTACGACATTTTTGAGTTCCTCGTCAAGCGCAGCGACATGGTTATCGATTTGCACAGCGGGGGCAGTCCCCACAAGTGTTACCCCACTTCCTGCTACATCAACGACTCCCCGATGGGTTCGGTGTCTTTACGGGCGTGCCAGGTATTTGGTTTGCCGGCGGTGTGGTCCATGCCGAAGACGCCCGGCGTGCTCACTACGGAGGCTGCCCTGGCGGGATTTCTGGCAATCGGAGCGGAGTTTGGTGGAGAGGGGCGTCTGAGTTCAGCAGGCGTCAATGCCTACTTTAACGGTGTGCTTCGATCATTGCAGTTCCTGGGCGTTTTAGCTGGGGTTCCCAAAGAGGAAGGCCCGGTGAGAGTCGTCGGCGGAGACTACCTCGTTGCCGGGGCTGAGTTTGGACTCTATCGAGAATATGCGAATCTCGGTGATCAAGTTTGCGCTGGACAACTCTTGGCCGTCACCACCGATCTTGCCGGGAAAATAAGGGAAGAGTTCCGCGCCACCGCTGATGGTTTGTTGATGGCAGTGCGAAGTCAGCCGGTGATTCGCCGGGGTGATTTGTCAGTTTTTGCGGGCTCGGTAAATGAACTTTAGACCAATTCAACTTGTGCGTTAATTGACTGGACCAAAGATGCGACTCTCTGCTGTGGATGTTTTGATCGTTGTCGCGTACCTTTCGGTGATTGCCTACATTGCGTGGCAATCACGCAGGTTTGCCGGGAAAAACTTGGAGAACTACTTCCTCGCCGGAAGAAAAATGCCCGGCTGGCTGGCGGGAATCTCTTATGCAGCCTCCATGCAGAGCGCCGACTCGGCTGTGGGATACGGCGGGATGGCGGCCATCACCGGCATATTCGTCTGCTGGTTCTACCTGGCGCGGTTTGGGCTGGCCTTTTTCATTGGAGCGATGTTGTTCGCAGTATATTGGAAACGCCTGAATACCTTCACAACTCTGGAGTTTTACGAACTGCGCTTCACTAAAAAACCAGCCAGTTTGATGCGCACCTGGGTCGCGATTCGAAGCTCGCTGATTGCCATCGTGGCTTGGACGGCGATTTCTCTGCTCGCCCTGGTAAAAATAGTGGAGCCGGTGATCGGCCTCAGCAAGAACCAGACGATGCTGTTTGTTGTCCCCATTACCTTGGCCTACCTTTATCTTTCAGGATACGTTGGACTGGTTCTCAGCAACTTTATTCAAGTCATCGTCATGACTTTAGGAACGCTCGTCCTGGCGCTGAGGGTTCTCTGGGCGCTGGGGGGGGCGCACCAACTGGGATTGAGGCTCTCATCAGCATTCGGCAAAGGGATCCTATTCAACCTTCCCCCCACCCACGATTCCTATTTTCCTCTGGCCGCCGCCGTTGCCTGGTTGATAGGGACCAGCATTGGTTATGGCGGTGATGCAGCCCCGATGAGCGGAGCTGTAGAGGGTCAGCGGATTCTGTCTACGCGCTCTCCTAAAGAGGCCTGCGTGATGTATCTCGTGACCGAGGTTTCTTCTTTCACCATGACGTGGCTCGTATGTGTTCCCTGCATTGCGGCTCTGGTGATTTGGCCTGAGCTTCGATCAGGCCGCATTGATCGAGAGCTGGCTTATGGCATGCTGATGGCAAAGTATCTGGGCCCCGGATTTCTGGGACTCGTATTCGTCGCGATGCTGGCGGGAGTCATGGCGGTCGTGGGCGATCTCCTGAATTTTGGATCGCAAGTCCTGATGAATGACGTCTACAAAAGATTCTGGAGACCCGCCGCGTCTGAACGGCATTACTTTTGGGCTGGACGCGTTTGTATCTTTATCATCCTCGGCTTGTCGCTGATAGTTGCCTACAAGGTTCAGTTCCTTTTCAGCGTCGCCATCTTTATGGTTGGATTTGCGGCTGCCGAGCTTCCCGCCAACTGGGCACAGTGGTGGTGGTGGAGGTTCAATGGGTGGGGAAGGGTCACAGCTTCGTTTGGCGGCGGGACCGTGTATTTAGTCCTCACTTTATTTTTTCCGCAAATACATTGGTGGACCACGATGTATCTCACAATGATCGTCAGTACTGTTCTCTGGGTAGGAGCTACTCTCATAACCGCACCGGAGCCACGTTCATCGTTGAGGACTTTTTATTTGAGGGCCAAACCGATGGGATGGTGGGGACCCGTACGCAACGAAGTCTTAATGACAAATCCGGATATCATGCAGGAAACAAAAGATCTCGGGTTCAAAAAAATTGCCCTTGGTCTCCTCATCTCCAGCATCGGCGCTTTTGTTGTCATGTGCTACATCATGGCGATTTCGGATTTCTATTTTGGCCGAAATCTTCTGGGGATCGTTCTGTCAGTCGCTACGATCGTCTCCGGCCTTTTGTTTTGGTTCACGTTTTCTCCCTATGTGGCCAGCTTGACGACTAAAGAAGAATCGGCCCGGCCGGAGGAAATCGCTCTTGGACAAGAGTTGGGGCTGAAGAGAATCCTGGTCTTCGGGGTTGGGGTAATCGGCTTATTTTCCCTGGCCTCAGGTGTCTTCCTTACGGCCGGAATCACGCGAGAGATCAGTTTTGCCGTAGCGTTCTTGACGGGATGCTTGTTGTTGAAGCTGCGCCGGAAGGCGCGTAATTCACCCGGCCGGGAGGCCGTGCAGACTCATCTTGGTGAAAATTAGGAGGACAAGATGAAAATCGATGAGAGGGTTCACCTGCTTGCCAGCGGGGCTCAAGGCGTGAGGATGACGCACGATCTTGACTGTAACGTCTATCTGCTCAACGGTGGCACTGAATATGCTTTGATTGACGCGGGTGTGGGCGACTCAGTGCAGCAGGTTGAGGCCGCAATGATCGCGGACGGTCTGGATCCCAGGAAGCTGCGCTATATTTTGCTCACCCACGGCCACCTTGACCACTCAGGGGCTTGCCACGCCATTTACGAACGCTCCAAATGCCAGGTGATCTGCTCGAATTTGACAGCGAATGCCCTGGAAAATGGAGATGAGGATGCGATCCATTTGCGCGTCGCGAAGGAGGTGGGTGCGTATCCTGCACATTACCGCCTCACGCCCTGCCCGGTAAAACAGCGCGTCGCCGATGGTGATTCGTTCCAGGTTGGGGATTGTCATGTGACGGCATTGCTCACTCCGGGTCACAGCAAGGATATGACGTCATTCCTGGTTCGCTATAACAGGCGAACTTTGTTCTTTTGCGGCGACACAATATTTCACGGCGGGAAGATTCTGCTCATGAATGTTGCCGACTGCAGCGTTCAGGATTATGCGGGGACAATCAGGCGTCTTGGCGAATTGAGGCTCGAGGCTTTCTTCCCAGGACATCTTCTCTGGGTCCTCAGGGATGGCGATTCTCACATCAAGACTGCTCTAAGTTACATGGATAAATTCCTATTTCCACCCAATATTCTATGATGCTCGAAAATAGTGTTGCTCTCATCACGGGCGGAGCTTCAGGGATTGGCCGCGCGATCAGTGAACGATTCGTACGAGAAGGCGCTCGCGTCGGCGTTCTCGACATCAATTTCGAGGCTGGTGCGGAATGTCAGCAATCCCTCCAAGACATTGGAAAATATCCACCGCTATTTATCCCGTGCGATCTTGGAAATCGGCTGGAAATTGAAGAGTCGGTTGAATCCGCATTAGGGCATTTTGGGCGAATCGACATTCTCGTCAACAATGCTGCTGAGTTTCTGGACGATGAATTCCTGAAAGTGAATTTGGAAAAATGGGAGAGAACGATCGCTGTTAACCTCACAGCCACCTTCGTATGCAGCCAGTTGGCAGCGCGGTCGATGGTGGCCATCAAAATGCCGGGAAATATTGTGAACATCGCCTCAGTCAATAGTTTTGCAGCCGAGAGGCATGCAACCCCCTACGCCACCGCTAAAGGCGGCCTATTGGCGCTTACACGGGCCATGGCCGTCGATCTGGCCCCATACTCGATCCGTGTCAACGCGATTGCTCCTGGGCCCATTCAAACAGCAAGATCGGCGCCTATTTTCGCCGCTGAGGAGTATCACGCTGCCATAAAATATGGCGTTCCGTTGAGCAGAGCGGGCCGTCCGGATGAGGTCGCATCTGTGGCTTGCTTCCTGGCTTCTGAGGAAAGTTCATACATGACAGGAAGCACAATCGTCGTCGACGGCGGACTGCTATCTTATATCCGACTGGGTTGAATATTTCATGCCGATAGCATGACGTGCTTCCTGCCGTTCTGCCAAACAAGCTCCTTGCACAGCTCCTGGAATCTCAAAATGTCAAAGTGGCGCCCGAGCGCACGTTCTGAAAGTTCGGAGGGAAGATTTGAAAAAGCTAAAGTGTACAGAATGCGGAAGCACATTCCCATTAGGTCCGGAATTTGAGGGTTGCAGGTCGTGTTTGAAGAGGGGAGTTCGCTCCGCCCTCGAAGTTGTGTATGAGGATCCGATCATCGGAAACACTTTCAAAGATGCCGATTACGGAAACAAGTATGGAAAAGTTTGGGCTTATCCGCAGCTACTTCCCCTCGAAAACGTGGAAAACATCCAAAGTCTGGGAGAGGGCGGCACCCCTTTACTCCGCCTTGAACTTCCGTCCGATCATTTTGATCTGCCCTTTGTTTTTGTCAAGAATGAAGGCGTGAACTCCACCTGTTCCTACAAAGACCGGGCGAATACAGTGACCGTGTCAGTTGCCCGGGAATTGGGATTCAAAAAAGTTGTCGCATCGAGCACAGGAAATCACGGTTGTTCGCTGGCGGCGTACGCGGCCAGTGCGGACCTGGAATGCATCATTCTTTGCCACGAAGAGGCGCCTCAAACAGTGATGAACATCATGCAGTTTTTTGGAGCTCAGGTGGTTGTTGGGGGACCACGAACGGCCTTCATGTCGACTCTCGTGCATGAGAATGACTGGTTTCCGGCAGCCACAATCGTCCCTTTCTCCGATGTATGTTCGCCCTATGGAGTTGAAGGCTTTAAGACAATCGCTTACGAAATCTTCGAGCAACTCGGAAACGTTATCCCCGATGCTGTATTTGCTCCTGTAGGTAGTGGCGATGGCCTCTATGGGATATGGAAGGGATTCCGTGAACTGAAGGAAAAGGGATTGACACGCAATTTGCCAAGGATGTATGGATGCCAGGAAGCAGGCTGCGCGCCGCTCGTAAGGTCCTTCCGTGAGGGACGCAAGGACGTCATTACCGTTTCTGACATGGGATCGATCGCCTTGTCGATTCGAGAACCAACGACCAGCTCTTTGGCTCTACGAGCCGTCTACGAGTCAGGAGGCGCGGCAATCGATTGCTCACCCTCGGAAATCGAGGAAATATGGAGATATTTAGGAACGGAAGGTTTATTTGTAGAAACCGCCTCTGCGGTACCTTTGGCCTGCGCAAGAAAATTAACCCAGATTGGTCATCTTGAGAGTATTCAGAACCCCGTCTGTGTCCTGACAGGATCCGGCATAAAGTGGCCTGAATTCCTTAATGCACATACTAGAGCGGAACCTATCGTTGCCGCGAATAATCTTGATGGGCAGACACTGGTCAGCCGCCTTCTCAAAAAATGACATACGCTCCCAAAGCTACAAATCTGAAAGATGTCCTGGACTATTAATTGATGCAAAAGAAGGACATTCAGGCGAGCCAGATATTTCAAGTATGATAATTTCAGGGCATTCCGACACACTCCGGCTGCTGGGATCTTGTGCTATGGTCAGCGTCTTTCGAAGATGTTTCACGATTCATCAGGTGTGAGCGCGCGGTCCGGTTCATCCTCTACGGCACCTGCCCCTGCCAATAATTCTGTCAGCGGAAAAAGAATCGATCAATAAAAGATACACGGGTCTAATCACACGAGAGAGGATGGCCTCGTGGTGTCTGGGGACGGAACCCACATTATGGCCAGACTAAAGAACGGGCGGCAAGTCACCGCGTTGCCCTGGCTTCGGCTTGTACGTGGTCTTGACGCTCATTCCCCCACACGAGGCCCTCAAGTTTTTCCTGAGAAGGGGCAATCCCCAGGAAACTCAATAGGTAGCCAAAAGCAAAGGTCGTAACCGTCCCGATGAAGGCCTGGTATAAGAATGACATGTCAGTATTCCAATTTAGCCATGAGACCACGCCTAACGCTATCGCTCCGCCGATAATCGAGGGCGTTCCCTTCGCTCTTCGAGTCAACATTCCCAAAAGAAAGATCCCTAGAATCGGTCCTCCCAAGAATGCATTGATCTTGTTGAAGGCAATCATGAGAGGCCCGAGGCGATTTGCGAACAGCGCCCCAAGCGTACATGCTGTTCCCCATGCAATAGTTCCTACTCGACCTACACTAACATAATGAGTTTCTTGGAATTGAGGTCGAAGCCATCGCCTGTAGAAATCGACTGTTGTGGCAGTCGTGAGCGCATTGATACCTGCGCTCATTACAGCCATCGAAGAAGCAAAAATCGATGCAACCACCAATCCGGAGAATGCGCCGCCTAGTTCTCTTAGGACAAAGAATGGCAGGACGGCGTCCGGATTTGTGAGTCCCTTCAGGTGAGACGGGTGTATGCGATAAAAAACGTAGAGGACATTTCCTAAAAGGAAAAGCAGGAAAGAAACGGGCAGGATGATTAGCGTGTCCACCAGTATAGATCGCTGGCCCTCCTTAAGGGAACGCGTGCTCAAATACCGCTGCAAGTAAGCCTGGTCGGTTCCCAGCGTAGAGAGCGCCATTGCTCCTCCACCTAATATGGCCGGCCAGAAGGCTGCCAATTGGCGAGGGTCCAGGGAGAAATTCCAAAAATGCATCCTACCTGCCTCTCCAGCTACTAAATACACCGTCCGAACCCCACCCGGAATCCTTGTCAGGGCCAGCCAGAAGACTGCCAATATACCCAGAATCAGGATGGAGAACTGCATAACGTCAGTCCAGATAACTGCTTTCATCCCACCTAACGTAGTGTAAATTGTCGTAAAAACTCCTATAGTCAGGACGCTGACGTACAATGGCAGGCCTGTCAATAGCGACAGAACGATTGAAGGCACATAGATTGCAATGGCGACGTGGGACCCCCGCATGAGCAGGAACAAGCCACTTGCCACCAAGCGGGTTCTGAGGTCGAAGCGGTGCTCAAGATACTCGTATCCCGTGTAGAGCTTGAGCCGCGAGTAAAAGGGCAGAAATAGATACATGACCACGGGAGCCGCTGCAAGGCAGCTCAACGTAACCCAGAACAACTCAAGATTGAACTGGAATGACCAGGCTGGCGACCCCATATACGTAATGGCGCTGATGTCGGCAGCCACAAGCGAGATGGCCACAGGAAACGTCTTCATCGAGCGTCCGCCCAGAAAAAAATCGGACGCAGAAGCACCTTTGCGATAAAAAAGGCTTCCAATGGCACTTACCGCAACAACATAGCTACCAAGAATCACCCAGTCGAGAGCAGAAAAATTAGCATGCATCTTCATCCCCAGTCGACTTCGGCTCCCCAACTTTGACGGCTTCATACAACACTTGAGGCGGGCGTTTCGCCACAATAAGGTCCCTATCGCGCTGCAGCATCCAAACACCAGGAACGATCACCGCGCGGGCATCATCACCAGGAATATCTAGCTGCGCGGCCGCGATCCTGCCGATGGCGACTGCGGCAACCGAGACCTCGTCAATGTCATCGTCGAGGACGATGATGGCGCCGCCTTTGAAAAGTAAATCGCAGTGATGCGCGGAGACATGCGGAGGAGGTCCTGCAAGCCAATCAGGCGAGAGTAAAAGAGAGTGCAATACGGGCAGCATTCAGCTTTGTTTCCGGCAATTGTCAGGGCTTTCTATCGGGCGACAGTCGACCCGATATTATCGCGATATAACGTGTAAAGTGCAAGGCGAATCATTCACTTGGCGTTGATAGTAAATACGATATTTAATGCATAAAATCGATTGACAAAGGCCGTGCCGGTGTTTAATATACTGACGACAGTCGACAAATTGGATCCCCTATGACTCGACACCAAACCCTGCTTTCGAGAAAGTTAATGCCGAAGTTCTTTGCAATGCTCGTGCTGGTATGTTTCGGACCCCTGATTGCCCCGCCCACGCATGTTATCGCTGAAAAAGGTTCCCCTTACAGCGCCAAGGCTCCGGATTTCCGCGCACCCGGCGGCGGGGCCGTAAACTTGGTGGATCATGATAATGGGAAGATCAGCGTGACGAGCGATTATTGGCGGCTGGAGTTTGACCCTCACCGGGGAGGTGTGCTCGATAGCATTGTTTTCCTCCAGGGAAGCGGCAAAAATCTGCTGGTGAGGCCTTTCCAGACCTATGTTGACGGCTGGTCCGATGAAAACTGTCCGAATGTGGATATCCACTCCTCCAGGCAAGACAACATCGTAAGGCTATCCTTTTCGGGTCAGCTATCAACCTCTGACGGGAAACCCGGTCCAGTCGAGTTTCAAACGACCTGGATGCTATCACCTTTTGTGATTCGGGCAGACCACAAGCTTCTGTTTAGCCAGGGACTGGCCGTTTCGTCCGTGGGCATAGGTTCGACGGCAATTCGGCCGGAGTTGAGCGACTTTGGTCTCCGCATCGCCTCACCCGTGGACGACCCGGACCCTCGGAAGATGGCTCGATCTACTTTTGGCAAAGCGAAAAGAAGCGGCTCAACCCTAATCCAGCAGTATCGTACTCCCAATACCCTGTTTTTCTTCGATAAAGGAGTCGAAGGTTTCGACCTGATGACCGCTTCCGATCTTGCAGCATGGGAAACAGGCCTGACGGGGAGGAGTGGTGTCGGGAATTTCACAGCAAAGGTCGCGGACGATGGAGGGAGCATACAAATCGTGCGCGAGCCGCTTCACTTACTGCAACCGGCGATGGTTGCTCGGGGAGAGTATTCTTTCGCCTACTATATCGGCCTGCCTCGAATCGTCAAGAATGCAAACCGAGACTTTCGCCACATAGCCATTGGCAGTGAACCTTGGGTTTCGGATGCAGAGATTAAGCGGTGGGCAGACAGCGGCGTCAATATCGTCCGGCTGCACGATGACTACAACGAGGACGGCAAGTTTTGGCATGACGGCGATTGGCCACCCTATGATGAAAAAGGTATGGCGAAGGTCCGCCGGATCATTGCCACCTGCCACCGCTATAAAATTCGCGTTGTTCCATACTTCTCGATATACGAGTTCCATCCCCAGGCAGCGGGGTTCCATGACCACGAGCAGGAATGGAGACGCACATTTGATGAGATGAGGACACCTATTCACAACCGGGTTGAGAATGGTGAGTTTGGTGAACAGATGTGCCCCCAATCCGGATGGCTCGAGCGGCGGAAAAGAGATGTGGAAAGGGCCTATCGCGAGTTAGGATTTGACGGGGTCTATTACGATTGGGTTGTCTCGCTTTCCTGCAACAATAAGAACCATAGCGCAGGCCTCCACCTCGGGAGTGACGGTGTCATCGACCTGCTTGCCTGGACCCGGCGCCTGATAGGTCCAAACGGCATTCTAATTGTTCACCAATACGGGCTGATGCAGTCCATCACGTTCGAGAATTTCGCGGATCTTGTGGTCAACATGGAGGAACACTCTCATTCTACAAGCCTGCTCAAGGTCGATGATATTCCGACGGTGACTTTATTGGCGGAAAGTCTGCCACGGTCACCTTGCCCGCCGTACGAAAAGAACAATCTCGAGGAACGGTACAAAAACAATATCGCTCAACTCGTTTTGTTGGGGATGTTCCCCTGGTCCGTTCCGACTGAGGGCGCCGGCTATGATGCTACGCTGGAATTGTTCCGCAAATTCAAGCCATATAACCTGAGCGAGTATCATCTTGATAACGCTTTTTCGGGGGTTGTCCACACAGCCTGGGACGGTGTTCGCGGGGTGGTTTACGTAAAGAAGAACCAGGCTCTGGTTGTAATTTCGAATACGGACAGCGAACCTCGTAAACACGTGGTTTGGACAATAAAGCCTGATCGCCTCGATTTCACTTCCCGGACTTCAAAGATTACGGTCAAGGACGTACAGTCTGGAATGGTTCAGACGATTCCTTTGACCGGTTTGGCTGATGGCTCGCTTGCGACCCAGCTGAAAGGGTACGAATATCGGTTATTTGAAATTCGGCCGGGCCCGTAGGTTCACGAAAGCCGGCATTTGACTGAAGCCGGATGGTAAGGTTCTGGGGAGCGGTTGTGTGTCAATGCACCTACTGCCTGATTGATGCCTGAAATCCAGAAGGTTTAAGGAACGCAGGAAGCTCGCTGACGTCCATTCTCGCATCTTCCGTATTCAATAGTCAGCAGGTCCTACTCTTTGTTGTGAAACGGAATGACATTGGGGTCGAGTTGGGGGACAAATCTCTCAAGCAATTTGGCTTTGTGAAATTCTTCCTCTGCTAAAGGATTGTTCTCGTCCTTGAGTAACATAGCCAACCCATAATGTGAGACTGCCAGATCAGGACGCAACCCAATTGCCTTCCGGAAGGCATCCATGGCGTCCAAGGCCATGCTTCCACCCGCCAATGCCACACCAAGGTTGTGACAGGCTATGGCGAACCCGGGGTCGATGGTCAGTACTTTCCTGAAAACAGCAACCGCGCCCTCAATATCCCCCTGACTCCAGAGATTGACTCCCCGCGCGTTGAGAACAGTTGCATCGGCGACGGCCAATTCCTTCTGATGCAGGATCTGCAGGCGTTCGAAATAGACTTGTGCCTCCTGGATCTTTCCTTCAGCCTGGAGTAATTTAGCCAAACCAAAGAGGGCTGCTGTACTACTCGAGTTCGTGTTTGAACGCAGAGCCGCGCGAAATTCCGCGTCCGCTTCTTTTAATCGTCCCTGCTGCTGGTGAAGCTTTCCAAGTCGAATGTGAGAATAGTAGTCATCAGCGCCGGCTTTAACGGCGCGTTCGAGATAGCCGGCAGCCGCCGTGAAATTTCCTTCCGCGTCTGCAATTTGGCCGAGCCCACGGAGCGCGATGCTATCGTTGGAGTTCAGTTCAAGAGCGGTATGGAACTCGCGGGTTGCTTCATCAGCTTGATCTAGTGCAAGAAGCGTCAGACCCATGGAACTGTGGAGGCCAGATAAATGGGGATCCAGACGAAGCGCTTCTTTATATGATTTCATCGCTTCGTTGTACCTGGCCATCTCGTCGAGCTCCCGTCCCTTCGACAAATAAAGGGTGGCGTATTGGGGGGCGATTCGAACCGCCCGTTCCAATAACTCCAAAGCGGCCTCTTTCTCACCCAAATCGTTGAGCACGCCACTCATGTTCCCCAGGGCTTCCACATTTTCGGGATCCAACTCAAGAGCGCGTAACAGCTGGTCCGTGGCCACGAGGTATTGATGCTCCATGGCGGACAATGCCCCCAGGCTGTTATAGGCATCGCCGAAATCAGGGTCGATACTTTCAACCCGCCGGAATTCGTCTTTCGCGAGAGAGGTCTTGCCAAGGCGAAGGTAAAGTGATCCTAAAGCGTAGTGAGCTTCTTTGAAATCTGGTTTCAGCTTTGTCGCCGCTTCGAATGCTACGGTTGCTGCTGCCGTATTTCCCCGCCCCAGATAGAAAAGTCCGGCATTGTATTCTCGAACATAATCCTTCCCCTCATCGAAATGCTGTTGCGATGAAGGGCCTGAAACCTGGAATTCAGAGGCTGCTTCCAGCGCAGGCGTGTGCTTCGCGCAGAATGGCGCGCTCAGGACTATGCAAAGCCAGATGATCTCATTGGTCCCTGATTTTCGTTTGAAGGCCCTCTTGATCAGGCCTGAAGAAGCCCGCTTATGTTGGCTTTCACGCATAAATCAAACCTGATTACATCGCATGATCAACCTGGCCGCCGAAACCGGGCCGCGGGTTCACTTACTAAAACTCGAGGGCGTCTGGTTGTTCCGCTCATCGCACAAACCACCGGATGGAGTGCCGGCTTTGGCTTTTTTGGAATCGCAACGTGTATGGATCCACCAACCAACGAACAACCAACCCATCCGTCCTGAGCATGAGCCATCCAAAATCCCAACCATTACTCATATATTGGAGGGGTATCGCGGGTCTGACCCTAACCACTGGATGCGAACCAGCGATGAACTGTTTGCGCTCTGTGTAGTAGTAGCAGGACCCGGTTTGGATGAAAACCTCGTGATCGATGCTGGTGTGCGGCGCTTCCATATCGGCACACAACCCGCGAACACTTACCTTCACTTCCCGTCCGCGAGCGAACTCCTCGACAAGTGCCTCGAATGAACCTGATTCCACCGTGCCATCACCCGTGTGGGCAAACACTTCTTCCCACCCCTCATTTACCAAAAACCGGAATACATCAAATTCATAAAAAAAGCTGCTGGATGGAGCATTGGTCCCTTCATCCCAGTTTTCCAGTTCATGATATTTGGACATCTCCTTATGGTCATTGATGGGTGAAGATCCCAGCTTTCCTGTCAGCCGGCCCCCATCAAGATGGGGACGCGCAATCCCTTGCAAGCCATCTTCGTTATACAGGAAGAAAGACATCGAGGGGCGCGGTCCAAAGCCCTCTGGCAGGCTTATGGGCAGCCTGAGAGTCACGATGCCGGCTGTCCAGCGACTCTCGAGCAAATAGGTGACTCGAAAATCAGCTACCTCGCGGATTAATTCATGTTCAGTGGAAGCCGTGTTAATGTGCTCGTCATGAAAGAATTCTGTATAGATCCGCAGGTCTGCACCACGCCGAATTGCTTCAGCCAGCTCTTTTGAGCTTCCTGAAACAGGAAGCCTCCTCTGGTCCAACGTATACACACACCTCCACTTGCCTCCGCTCTTTTTCGTCATTCTGGAAGCTCCATTCGGCAAATTCCGGAATGCTGGTCTGCCTGGCACAATTGTACTGGTCGAAGCGATAGTTTCTTGATCACGGCCCGGACCCCTGAAAATGGACCGGCGGCAAACACCGTGGACCTGATCCGTTTGCAACGACGGTTCTTTGTCTGGCTCCAATGTCGCGTGCGATGCACTATCCCATTCGCCGCTGCCTCATCACGATCATTACCTCCCTCAGTGCGTGGAGGACTTCGATTCCATTTAAATGTTCCGACTCAAACACCCATTCAGACTCTTGCATTCGCTATTCTCTCAAAGGCTGGCACCACCTAATCACCGTGACTTCGTTAGGTTCTCAAGCCCTCCGGCAGCTTACATCAGAGAATCATGTTCAGTCGACTGTCGACATGATATAATACCCTCTCTTTGCCCTGTTGCCTAACGATTATCACTCGTCGGAAGGGGGCTGATTGATGGCGGTTCGTATCCGTTTGCCGGAATAGGTGAAGATATGAGAATTCGAGTCAATGATGCAGACCAATACAAGTCGTGTGAAAGCCACCGTCATGAAGCTTGAAGATGGAATGAAGGAACCCTTTTGCGACCGGTTGCGACAGGCCAGAGATCGAGCATGTGGTTTTCTTTTGACACAGCAGCACGATGACGGAAGTCTGGGGAAACACGAAAGGGGCGTCGCGGATTATTACAAAGCATTAATGGCATTCGGAGTGTGCGGTGAGACCCGAGCCGCAACTCGCTTGTGTCGCTGGATCCGTCAAAACGGGCTGCTTCCGACAGGCGATTTTGGTCCTCGCCCGTCCCAATCTTCAAACTTCAGCTATCCTTATCTTAATGCCTGGATTATTTGGGGCGCGTGCCGCCTGGGTCAATACGATTTGGCTCATCGGGGAATGCAATTCCTGCTCACCTTCCAGGACCGTGAAACCGGAGGCTTTTACTCGACCGCGGCTGAACATGGGGCGGAAGGAAAGCAGGACCTGTGGGTTATTGCGGCGTGCGGGCTGGCGGCACTTGCAACCGGCAAAATGGGGGTCGCGCGCCGTGCCGGGGAATGGCTGCGCCACATGTTTGATCTACAGCCCGACTTTCCCCGCAGGCTCTACCTGGTTTATACACGTGCACAAGGCCTCCATTTTGCTCCTGATCCGGGTGATCATCAAATTCGTTACGTCGTTGAGAGCGATAGCGGGTCTGATCAATTCTTCTTTGCACCCGGCATCGCCGCGGCATTCCTGGGCCAACTCTTTCAGGCTACCGGAGAGAAACGTTGGATCCCCCTAGCGAAGGATTATCTTGTGCTTGCCGAAGTGGCAAGCGAATACCTGTACGGACTTTTGAGGGCCGGCAAAGTCGGATGGGGCGCCACGATCCTTTACCAGGTCACAGGGGAGATCAAATATCTCGAAATGGCCCGGCGTGTCGGTGAAACGTTACTGCAATTACAAGGCCGGAGCGGCGCCTGGGCTGAATCGACTGACGAAGTAATTGAATTCACCTGCGAAATGGTAGTGTGGGCCGACATAATTCAACAGATCTATGCGAATCAGAAGCAGCGGTAGAATAAACTGTTGGTCCGGTGCTGGCAAACGTCGCCGCGCCGTCCGCATCCCGCTAGTTCAGGAATCTCTGACCAGTTTTCTTTGTGAGGGATTGTGCCGCGATCAGATCGACGTCCATCCGCCATCTACAACGATATTCTGGCCTGTGATATAGCGAGAAGCGTCAGAAGCAAGAAATAGCGCGGGCCCTTTGATGTCTTCCTCCTCTGCCATGCGTCCCAGAGGGGTGTGATGAGCGTAGTTGGCTGCGAATTGTAGTGGTGTGTCTTCATTCTTAAAGCCACCGGGCGAAAGGCAGTTCACGCGGACCTGATAAGGCGCGAGGAAGCTGGCCAGGTATCGAGTCAGGCTGATTAAACCGCCCTTGGCAAAGCTGTAATTTATCGGGTTCGTTACCTGAGTTCCTTTGTAGATGGAGAAAGTGGGGCCAACGACCCCGTAGATTGAGGCGACGTTTATGATTGATCCCTGACGTCGCGCACGCATCGGTTCTGAAAAAATCTGGCACGCAAGGAAGATTCCTGTCGAATTCACTTTCATTGCCGTTTCCCATTGCTGGGACGTCATTTGATCAAGATCTCCTCCCGCTCTTGCTACTGAGTTGTTGAAAAGAATATCAATCCGGTCATGCCGCTCAATAATGTGATCGCGCAATGCGCGAATGCTGGATTCAGATGCCAGATCCAAGGCCAAACCTTCAGCATTCAAGCCCTCTTCCGCCAGTTCAGCAGCGAACGCCCGGCATTTCGCCAGATTTCGCGAAGCAATCATCACCGTTGCCCCGGCCTCCGCCAGAGCTCGCGAAATCTGCGCACCGACAATGCCGGCCCCTCCGGTGACCAGTGCCACCTTCCCGTCCAGGCGAAAACAATCCACGATATTAGGCATGCTCAATAGACAGGTTTTTCCCTTTGGGTCGGCTCAACCAATAGTAAAACAGAAAGGCACACCATTTGCATAGCATCACGACCCTTCGTCTGCTTGAAAATTCGCAAACTGAGGCAGGTCACCTATAGTAACGGATCGTTTTTTGCAACGCTTCAACCTGCTGATCAGCTTTTTGGCGGGTCTGCATGCTCGTCTTGAATTGACAAAGGTATCTTTGAATGGCCTCTATCTGAGGACAATCGCTTTCGTTATAGCTTTTCACTTTTCCCTTATAGCGAGTGTCGAAATTCGGGGCACGCTCCCGCGATCCATAAAAAGACATCGTCTGGAAAATGGGTTCCAGGTGCACGGGCTTCCAGGCCGAATAAAGGCCATCACCGCCATGTTGAATGAAGGTCCTTCGAAAGTCGCGCCACTCAACTCCAAGAGCTTTCTCATCCAGCCGGCACACATAGGTCCAGTAGGAATGAGTGCAACCTTCAGGCACGCGGGGCGGGATGAGCCAGGTGCATTTTTCCTCTCGAATAACTGTTTCGTATTGTGAGGCAGCGTAACATCGGGCCGCAACAAGATATTCCAGCCTCTCGAGCTGGGCCAAACCCAGGGCAGCCTGCATCGCGCTCATGCGAAAGTTATAGCCCAGTCGATCATGCCGCTCAAAACTCCAATCTTGACGCACATCGCGAGGGATGGTGCTGCGCCCGGGCTGGCCCGAAATCGTCCGAAATCCCTGGCACGCATGCTTCCGAATATTGCGGGCGTAGGCTTCATCTTTGGCGATTACCATTCCTCCGTCACCGCCGCTGGTCATGTGCTTGGATGCCTGAAAACTGAAGCTGGCTGCATGGCCAATGGTGCCAACGAGCTGGCCTTTGTAGGTTCCCAGGTAGCACTGAGCGTTGTCCTCGACTACTACAAGATGGTTCTGAGCAGCAATTGACATAATTGCATCATAGTCAGGTGACAGGCCGTATAAACTTACGGGAATAATAGCCCTGGTATGCTCCGTGATCTTCCGCTTGATATCCTCGGGATCAATACAGTATGTGTCGGGGTCACTATCTCCAAAAACAGGCACAGCTCCGCACTCCACAACCACGAAAGCGGTCGGCGCCGCTGTAAGCGTTGGTATAATGACCTCATCTCCCGGCCCAATACCCGCAGCAAGCAGGCACGACAACATGGTTCCTGAGCCCGAGTTGTGAGAAATTGCAAAATCCACCCCAAACCTCTTCGCGAAGGCGAGTTCAAAACGCTCAACCATATTGGCAGGATCCTTGATGTTTCCAAACCCGTCGTTGAGGACTTCATTCATGTACTGCCGATCCGGCTCGCCACACCGATTCGGCGGCAAATGATCGAAGATTTCTTGCGGATCCAGTTTCACGGCACAGCTAGAAAGCAAAGAACCAACCATTCGAAACCTCCCGGAAACTCAGCCTGCGACGGCTCGCACCGAGTTCCTTCGGATAATGGACACCGCTGGCTATGGGCATCAACCGAATGAAGCTGTCTTTCATCTTTACGCAGGGCCCTATCATATCCAAAATGTATTCACCCTGAGGACAACGTCAGTCCAAGCCGCGCCTTCCTGATTAAATCCACGTAGATATAGGAGTGAAACGAAAGAGATTATTTTTGGCGCGAAGCGATCTCCAATCCCAAAGCCTAAGGGCAGATAATAAAAGGGCTCGGCAAAGTAGTCGACTGTCGACAATAGCAACTTTTCGTCTGCCTGTCAAGCGCTCTCGCATCTTATCTGCCGTTGCTCTATGTCAGCCAATCGGAACCATGGGTGGATTACCTTCCAGAACAGCCAGAATGAGTACGGGACGGAAGCTGACCTCTCACTTTTCACACCTCCGCCAGGTGCCGATAGTAATGCCGCAATTGTACGCAGGTGAGGGTAAATCTAACAGTTCTTACGCTACTCGCTTTCGTTTGCGGTGCTGGAAAAATGTGTTGCGATGGTGATTGAGAGACGGCATGGCGGTTGTTTCGGAAACGGGCCTGTGCACGCAGAGCTTGCTGGCGGTCGGGTATCGGGTTCCGGGCATGTTCATAACCCGGTCTGCATGCTCGGCAAAAGCTCTTCTCAACAGTTTTCTCTTGTCTACTATAGGGAATCTGTCTAAAGGAGAAGATACAGGAACTACAGGGGAAGGGTGCATGCAGTTCGTGCGGACGGGGTTAGCTCCTTCGAGCGTACACTAACCAACGGGAAAGCGTACACAAAGCAACGTGAGAGCGTACACGAAACGACTTCTCAATAACTGGAGTTTGTTCAGAAGATTGGATGTGACATGGACACATAACACCGTGAATTATTCCGAATTGGAAATAGTGTGTAAAGGAAGATCCGAATCTGCGGGCTTCCCGAATGAGATTAGATGTGACCGCGCGGGTCGCGTACTGCAGGTGATTTCCTAGCGGAATGTACGATAAGCGTGCGTCTATCGCTTGTGACGGCGGCGGGGCACTCCGGCCAGTATGTTCTCACTTTTGCAAGCCACTCGACAATTAGGTGGCGAAAACGGCGGGAAGAAGAATATTGGGTAGCTCCAAGCTGGTCGCAAAGGCCTCCTCGACCTACGATTGGGATTCGACTGATGGCCCTGGCCAGCGTCCAACTTTTCCAAGCCAGCCAGAGGTAGAAATCGAGGATGCCCGGTGCGTGGGCAAGTGACGAGACGACTTCGCGTTCGACCGGTATACGGTGCTCGTCGACCTCTTTGTAAAAGTTTTCGCTAAGCGTAATCACGTTTCTGCCGGCCTCGGCTGTGCCGGCAAGACATGGGCTGCTTCTGCTATACCAAAGCTTCATGTGATCGAAGAAATGAAAACGCGCCCAGTCGATCATTGGGTGGGCATCCGACTGTTCTTCAGTTCCGAAGAAGATCGTGGCGCCGAAAACGCGCTTGAACGCTTCGGTCATACGCCGATAGTGAAATCCGTCTTTGGGCAAGCGGAAGAAGTCGAGCATCTGGGCGGCGGAATCAAAATGAATCTCGCGGGATTTTTGCCGGATGGCGAGCGTGGCCACCCAGATAGGGATCAGGCGGTCCTGGCCGAAAGGAAGACCGAATTGGGGATGTCCGATGATTTGAAGGAAGAAATCACCATTCCGCCGGGTATGCGAGCTTTGGTTTTGAGGCGGACGACTTAACGGTATACCGCAGAGAACGAACGGCCGAGCGTGGAAGGCAAGCTCCTGTTTACCATTGTCATGTTGCTCGCGGATGAGCTGGATCAATTCTAGTTGCTTCAGCCTCTGCTTGGTGATGCGGAGAGCCGGCGAGTGGACACGAATTAGGGCAGAAATAGGGGTCAAAGTAGTGTGTCAGTACGTGTGTCAGTAGACGGCGGAAAACAGGACATTCTGTGTCATGCCGTGTCATCTGCCGTCGGTGGTAAGTTGTTAGAAACATAGGGAAGTGCTTGAAAAGATTAGGTGTGAAACTTCATTTGACACGGTAGAGGTCAACGGTTCGAGTCCGTTCGGGCCTACCAGGTCAACAATCTACAGATAGTTAAGCTCTACCCGTCGCCGGTAGAGCTGAGCGCGAGCGTAACCCTCGCTAAATCTGCATAGTGTTGCTAATCAGGGTGCAAGAAGGGGAACATTTACGATGTGCGTTCCGCGAGCGGGCGAAAATATTGCAACGCAACGCGCGGGCCCAGTCTGTTCGGGAATCACTGCTCGTGCGCGGATTTTGCGGTGAACACGCTCAGCGCCTGTAAGCACATTGGATCGCTACCGATTCGCCTCTGGAGGCGTTTCGGCCTGTCCTATTATCAGCAATCTTACCATCGCACGCGTGTCGCTTTCACTCCACAATGGCAAAGCAGTTAGTGTGCGCGTCCGGTTGACTGCCGGCGCGTCTCAACCGCCAAAGGAATTCGCCGCCGGACACTTCGTTGCCAGGGGTTTTCTCCTGAAGGAGCACATTCACAAGTTTCGAGCACGTTCTGGAAAAGCCCCACACCGCTGACGAAACCATCATTGTCTGTAGCGACGTGCTGAAAGCGAAGGGCAGCCTGGCCGATGTTCGGTGCGTGGTGAACAAGGAAGCCTTTCGCTGAACGCGCGAAATGCGGAATTTGCAATTTTTACACGGTGTCCGAGAATTGGACATTTTTTTAAAAATAAGTCTCAAAATCTTCTATAAAATAGTATAACTGCTGTATAGCTAATAACTTACAGCTAGGAAAGAAAAAGCGAACGAACGTCCCAAACGTCTCATCCGGGGGTGGCCTTTGAGGTTATCTAGCCTACATTAAGACGCTAGCACAAGCCCCCAGCCGGACACCCGCGTTTGGTAGCAGAGGGCTTTGCCCTCCCGTTTTCTGCCTGCCCTGTACCATACGGGAACCCTTCGGGCTCCCGTTCGACTTTGGCGAACCAAGGACGGGAAGGCGGAGCAAGAGAAAGTATGAAGGAAGAAGAATGGAAAGAAGGATGAAGGATGCAGGATGAAGGATGAAAAAAGGCGGAGTCGAGCCAGGAAAGGCGGGTGGCGCAGACACTTGGTTTGTAGTGTCTGCGTAGTCCCGAAGGGACTGGTCTTGGCGGGCGGCAGGGCGGGATCGCAACTATAAGGTCGTCGGCTCCGTCAAGTGAAAATTGTTTGTCGGCCCTGGAAAATAGTTCGCCCCGATCCGGTGGCCAGGTTCCACCACACATCTATTCGATCCCGCTTGGGGACCATGATGGCTTTTTCTGACTCCCTTCTC
>DATEKC010000208.1:0-28212 GCA_035277665.1 Terriglobia bacterium | reverse complement strand
TGCCGAGGTTGCCTCCGGTTGTAGAGAAAGAGCTGTTACGGCCTGACTGCATCCGGGTAGAGGGATTCCGGTAAGGCTCCGGTTAGGTGAAGCCGGGGAAAGATTCCAGGGTTGGATTTTGGGGACACAGGCAGTGTGGCTCAGAGGGCGGAGCTATACGCGATGTCAGAACCAATATCTGGATTCGAGGATTGCCGAAGACTCGGGCAAAGCGGGGCCGGCTTTTCAACGCGGGCAAATGCCCGGAATGCCGCCTCGGGTGATGCAAGTGCCGGAGGACGGTGTTTTGATTCTTGTGACCATCAACGCTCGGGTAGCCAGGTGAAACTTATGCCACTTCGTAGCATGCGCAGTCAACAAAATCAGGGGACGCTGGCGTCATCAATGCCACAGGGGGGGCCGGTTGGCGTCGACGACTCCATACCCGGCGAAAAACAATTTGGGGAGCTTCTCTGCCTGGAGCGGAGAAGGTCGGAGAGGTCGAAAAAACCATTTTTGCTGATGCTTCTTGACCTTCGAAAGGTCATGGTGAACGGCAACGCCGGAAGGATGATTGAAGAGGTCTGGACATCCGTCTGTTCCGCATCGCGGGATTCAGATATTCGTGGCTGGTATTTGCAGGGAGCTGTCCTGGGCGTCATCTTTGTTGAGGTCAGGCAGGAGGGGCCGATATCCGTCAGCAATGTTATCCACGCCAAAGTGGTTGCGGCCCTTTCCAAACGTCTGGAAGCCGGCGAAATCAACCGAATCGATATCCGGATGTACCTGCAGCCGGACAGCGCTTCCAACTGGGAGAACTGGTCAGGACTCTATCGTGATTTGAGAGAAAAAGAATCGGGCAGGAAGCTGCATCATGCTGTGAAGAGGACGCTCGATATCATCGGAAGCGCGACAGCCCTGTGCGTGCTTTCTCCCCTGATGGGTGTCATTGCGCTGCTGATTAAGATGACATCAGACGGCCCGATCCTCTTCCGGCAGTCGCGGGTGGGCTATCGAGGAATTCCCTTTACGTTCTTGAAGTTCCGGACCATGCGTCCGGCCAATGACGGGACGGTGCACAAAGAATTTATTCAGCGGTTTATCGCCGGCAAGGTGGAATCAAATGGGCCGGCTCCTGTCTACAAAATTAGGGAGGATCCCCGCATTACGCGGATCGGCAAATTCCTGCGAAAGACCAGCCTGGATGAATTGCCGCAATTCTGGAACGTCCTGGTAGGTGAAATGTCGTTGGTGGGGCCGAGGCCTCCCATTCCCTATGAAGTGGAATACTACGACAGCTGGCATCGGCGGCGCGTTCTGGAGGTCAAACCCGGCTTGACGGGTTTATGGCAAGTCAAGGGACGCAGCCGCACGACGTTTAATGACATGGTTCGGCTGGATCTGCAATACGCGAGATCGTGTTCGATCTGGCTGGACCTCAAAATTTTGGTTGAAACACCGCTCGCCATGATTTCTGGCGACGGAGCCTATTGAAGACATACCTTACCTGCCCGAAGGAATGAAATTAACAATTTGAACGTGCACGCCTCATGCTTCTCGCGGTTTTGTGCCTGAAGTTGTGAGGCTTGTGCGGCAAGAAAGCGGACAGTCCGGTGGAATCGGCTGATGGCTGCCTGGTTTCATCCAGGGTCAAGCCGCTCCGGACAATAGGGGGGTGCGACATGGTTGGAGTTGGAGTGATTGGTTACGGGTATTGGGGGCCAAACATCGTCAGGAATTTACAGGCCCTCGCTGGTGCCCGCGTTGTGGGCATTTGCGATAAGAATCCTGCAGCTTTGCGGCGCGCGGAGTCAGTGAATCACGGAACGCGCCTGTTCAACAATCCTCAGGATATCGTTTCTTCAACGGATATTGACGCCGTTGCGGTGATTTCGCCGGTTTGGACGCACTATGAGCTGGCAAAGTTAGCCCTGGAAAACGGGAAACACGTTTTTGTGGAAAAGCCTTTTACGCGCACGGTCGCCGAAGCCGAGGAACTTATTGAAATCGCGCGGAAGAAGAACCTGAAGATTATGGTGGACCACACGTTCCTCTTTACGGGCGCCGTCCGAAAAATTCGCGAGTTGGTTGATGAGGGGACCCTCGGACCACTCTATTACTATGACTCGATGAGGGTCAACCTGGGTCTGTTCCAGCACGACGTCAATGTTGTCTGGGATCTCGCGCCACACGACCTCTCCATTCTGGATTACCTGATTCAGAAAAACCCTGAGGCCATCATAGCTACGGGCGAGCACCATCTCAACGGGCTTGAAGACGTGGCCTTCATTACGATCTATTTCCCCGGGAATGTGATCGCACACGTGAACGTGAATTGGCTTTCTCCCGTCAAGGTCCGGACCACCCTGATAGGCGGTGAGAAAAGGATGCTGGTCTGGAACGACCTCGAGGCCGACGAAAAGATCAAGGTTTATGACAAGGGCGTTGAGATGAGCAACCGCGAGGGGGTCTATAACCTGCTCGTTAGTTACCGTTCCGGCGATATGTGGGCGCCCAAGGTGGAACAGTGCGAGGCCCTTCGCACTGAACTGTCCTACTTCGTCAACTGCATCGAGAGCGGCGAAACTCCGTTCAATGACGGAGAGGCGGGCCTGCGGGTCGTCAGGATGCTGGAGGCGGCTGAGCATTCGCTGAAAGCAAAAGGAAAGGCTGTTTACCTATGACCGATTTCGTGTGTGTTTCCCCTGATGTCAAGCTCGGATCGGGCGTCAAGCTTTCCAAATTTGTCAATCTTTACGGCTGCGAAATCGGCGACGAAACCAAGATCGGCGCCTTTGTCGAAGTCCAGAAGAATGCCAGGATCGGAAGACGCTGCAAGATCTCGAGCCACACCTTTATCTGTGAAGGCGTCACCATCGAAGACTACGTCTTTGTCGGCCACGGCGTAACGTTTATCAATGACAGTTACCCTCGAGCGGCAAATCCGGATGGGACGCTGCAGACAGAAAAAGACTGGAAGGTCGAACGGACGGTGATTAAGAAGGGAGCGTCAATCGGATCGGGCGCGACCATCCTTGCCAATGTAACCATTGGAGAAAATGCCATCGTTGGCGCCGGAGCTGTCGTGACAAAAGACGTTGCCGCCAATGTGATTGTGGTGGGCAGTCCCGCAAGGTTTTTGAGATCGATAGCCATGGGAGGAAATAATGGGCACAGCCTATAAAGTACCGTTTCTTGATTTGACTGGATTGCACGAGGCAATTGAAGAAGAACTTGTGGCCGTATTCAGGCAGGCCCTGAGGACCGCGGGATTTGTCGGTGGTCCGGAAGTGGAGCAATTCGAAAAGGAATTTGCTAAGTTCTGCGACGTTGATCATAGCGTGGGCGTCAACAGCGGCACCGATGCGTTGAGGTTTGCGCTGATCGCCGCGGGCGTGAGTTCCGGCGACGCCGTGATCACCGTCCCCAACACCTTTATCGCCACCACGGAAGCGATTTCACAAGCAGGCGCTGTGCCGCGTTTTGTGGACGTAGACCCGCAAACCTACAACATGGATGTCAGCCGGCTGGAACATTACCTGGTCAACAAGTGCTTTGTGGACCGCGCCAGCGGCCGCATGTTTGATCTGGCGACAGGTAATGTGGTGAAGGCGATTATTCCTGTTCATCTCTATGGCCAGCCTGCGGACATGGACCCCATCCTGGAACTGGCGGAACGTTACCATCTGGTGGTGATTGAGGACGCCTGCCAGGCGCACGGCGCACAGTACTATTCAAGGAAAATGAAGCAGTGGAGGATGGCAGGTTCAATGGGGCTTGCCGCGGCCTTCAGTTTCTACCCGGGGAAGAACCTGGGCGCCTGCGGCGAGGGCGGGGCCGTCACCACAAATGATCCGGAAGTGGCGCGAAAGGTTCGCATGCTCCGTGATCACGGCCAGCCCAAAAAGTACTATCACGATATGGAAGGCTACAACGGGCGGCTGGATTCCATCCAGGCAGGCATTTTGCGGGTCAAGCTCAGGTCTCTTGCCGATTGGAACGAGAAGCGGCGCGAAGCCGCCGGGCGTTACCGTGAATTACTTGCGGGCCAGCCCGTCATTTTGCCCCACGAACCGGAGTGGGCCAACGCCATTTACCACCTGTTTGTAGTCCGGATCGAGAGTCGCAGCGAGGCCATGGAATTCCTTTCTGAAGCGGGCATTGGCAGCGGAATTCACTACCCCATTCCGTTGCACCTTCAAAAGGCTTACAGCCATCTGGATTACAAGCCAGGCGACTTCCCGGTGGCCGAGAAAGCGGCAGATGAAATTGTCTCACTTCCGATGTTCCCTGGGCTCACCAGTGAGCAGCAACAGTTGGTGGCAGCCCGGCTGCGGGAGTTCGCCAACAAGCTCTCTGGCGATGAAGAGCGCGAAGCCGCCGCTTGAGCGCACCCTCCGGAAACTTCAATCATCCTGCCTTGAAGATTTGATTTCCAACACTTGTGACTGTTTGGGAAACGGGGAATCCACAAATGCACAAATTGGGTGCTGGTTACGCGCCAGAGGTTGACACTGTAGACGAACATGCGTGGTACCGGATCTTGCATGAGTTCGACGACGCCAGCATTTATCAAACCTTTGCCGCTGGCGTGGCCTCTTGCAATCGACGGAATTTAAGTCATCTGATCTTGAAGAAGGACGGCGAAATCGTAGCCGCGGCCCAAGCCAGGATCACAAGACTACCGTTGATTAAAGTGGGGACGGCCACCATCGAGTCGGGTCCTCTCTGGAAGCGCAATGCCAGCGAGACAACCCCGGAAAGTCTCCGCCAGGTGGTTCGGGCATTGCGCAACGAATATGTTTGCAAGCGGGGGTTGGGCCTCCGGCTTTTTCCCCGAATCTATAACGACGATGATCCATGCCTGGGGATCGTCCTTCGTGAGGAGGGCTTTTCGTTAAGCCCGAATGCCGTCTGCAACAAGACGATCGTAATGGATCTGACCCCTTCGCTCGATCAGCTTTACGAAGGGCTGGGGAGGAATTGGAAAAAAAATCTCAAACTGGCCAACAAGGGCAGGCTGGAACTGATTGAAGGGACTGGCGAGGACCTTTTCGAAGCATTTCTTGGAATTTACAAGGAGATGGTTTCGCGAAAGAAGTTTGTGAGTTTTGCCGATATCAATAAATTCAGGGTAGTCCAGACCCGGCTGCCTGAGAATTTCAAAATGATCATCATGCTGGCCAAGTCTGATGAAGGGCTTTGCGCAGGATTGATCTGCCCCGCCATGGGGAAATCGGCCATCAACCTTTTTGGGGCGACGAGTAACATCGGCAAGAAAAGCCATGGGTCGTACTTCCTCCAGTGGAGGCTCATCGAGAAACTGAAAGAACTGGGGATTTCCACTTATGATCTGGATGGGATCGACCCGGTCGCGAATCCGGGGACATTTAAATTCAAGAAAGATCTCGGCGGTGCAAACGGCCGGGAAGTTTATCGCCTGGGGCGTTTCGACGCACACCCGGGGCCTGTCAGTTGCGCCTGTGTCAATTTGGGAGATGGCATCAAGGCTATCCAGCGAAACTTCAAGCAATTCGTCGGTGAATTTCGCCTCGAGAGCACAGGGGCCAAAGGGTAGCCCCAACACATTGCGCCACTTTTCCAATGTCACATTGGACACCATGAGCAGCCTTAAAGTGGCGCGAGAAACCCTTTGTGCCGCGGGCAGGGCTGTTTCCGCCGGGCATGGCGATCCTTAGAGCATTGACATGTATATCAATATGATTTCTCAAGTAATTGCCAGGTATTCAAGCGCTATCAGGCGGCGTTTTATCATCTCGGTGCGGCGAAGACGATATGATCTTCCGGACAGGGGGCCCATAGTTTCGTTCACCTTCGATGATTTTCCGCGGTCCGCGTTTACGAATGGTGGCGCGATCCTTAAATCCTATGGCGCTCGCGGGACTTATTATGCCGCGATGGGGCTGATGGGGCATCGGAACGAGCTCGGGGAACACTTTAGGACTGGTGACCTGCCGCGGTTGCTGGCTGACGGACATGAATTGGGAAGTCATACTTTCAGCCATTTTTCCTGCCGATCGACCTCGTTCGATGCCTTTGAAGCTGATGTGCAAAAAGGCCGCGAGGCCGTGCAAAGCGTCACCCAAATACCCGGCGGCAGCCATTTTGCCTACCCCCACGGGCACATTACCCTCAGAGCCAAAGGGCGCATCGGGCCACAAATGAACAGCTGCCGCAGCACATTCGGAGGCGTAAACGTTACACCGGTTGACTTGAATCTGTTGCTTGCAAATCGTCTCTACAACGGCACGTTTGACCTGACAGCAATTGAACATCTATTCAAGGTGAATGACCGACGGCGCGGGTGGTTGATCTTTTATACGCACGACGTTAGTGACATTCCTTCGCGCCTGGGATGCAAGCTCAGCCAGCTTGAAGCAGTGGTTCGCGTTGCGCTCCGGATGCGGCACAAGATTCTGACTATTGGCGAAGCATTAGAGGCAATAGAGTCTCAGGTCAACTCTCCTGAGTTTGGGGACCACGTGCAAAGGGTTAAGTTGGCTGCCTTCTGAGGTGACGTTCCGATCAGCCTTGCAATCGCCGTTACCTGCGAGGGATTTATCATCCTTTATTTTCATAAATTCGTAGAAGATTTACTTAAAAAAGAAGGACCTTACTAAATCTTATTTCTCCAATGTTCACATCTGTCTTTAAATTTGTCCACTTGGCAAAAGGAGCAGAGCCGGACATTGAGTCAGGATACCTGGAATGACATACAAACGTTCGATTCCGAAAAAGATCTGGATCGATATCGACAATACGCCACATGTCCCGTTTTTCGCCCCAATAGTCGAAGGACTAACTCAGCGCGGGTTCCCAGTCCTGCTGACGGCGCGCGATGCTTATCAGGTGAAGGAACTTTTTCAGCTCTTTAACATGCCGTGCAGGACAATTGGGCGTCATTACGGTAAGAACAAGGTGCTGAAAGTTGTTGGAACTGTTATACGTGGGTCGAAGCTGGCTGCCGCAGTCGCCTTGTCCAGGCCGGCCCTGGCTTTATCCCACGGCTCACGCTCTCAATTGCTTGCGGCATCCTTTCTAAGAATCCCTTCAATCATGATTGGTGATTATGAGTTCTCCAATTGGCGGAGCGGTGTCCGTCCCAGTTGGATAATGGTGCCATCGGTCATTCCCGAAACCTCAATTCCGTTGAACAGGGACCGCATTCTTAAATATCCGGGCATTAAGGAAGATGTTTACGTTCCCGGATTCAGGCCTGACCCGAGACTGCGCGGTCAATTGGGTTTGAAAGAAGAAGACTTTGTGGTTACGGCTCGTCCGCCTGCGAATGAGGCCCATTACCATAATCCGGAAAGCGACGTACTCTTCCACGCGGCAATTGACTATCTTGCCTCAAAGGCCAGCGCCAGGATAGTTGTTTTGCCGAGGAACAAGAGGCAGGCCCTTGCTGTGCGAGAGTGCTGGCCGCAGCTTTTGGCCTCAGGCAAGTTGATTATTCCTGAACACGTTGTTGACGGCCTGAATATGTTGTGGAGTTCTGACCTCGCCATCAGCGGGGGCGGGACGATGAATCGCGAGGCGGCGGCACTAGGGGTGCCAGTTTACAGTGTATTCCGAGGCAAGATTGGAGCAGTTGACCAGTACCTCGCGCGGAAGGGCAGGCTGGTGCTTCTGGAAAAGGCCGAGGACGTTCCTGAAAAGGTCATCCTCTCAAAGCGCCTGCGGCCCTCATCCCCCGCCAACAGGCACATTGAAACCCTGGAAACGATTGTCGAGAATATCGTTTCTATCACCGAAACAGGTAGCCCCGGTCATTTCCAGACACAGCGGCTTGCTTCCTGAACCTTTCGCGACGATTGACGGCCGACGTTGTCCGGGTTTGATCCAGTTTCAGATCCGCTCCGGCCACTTTTGCCGGGCCGCCCTCCCAAGCATCGCATCTCTCTACGACTTCAATATGGGAATACAACCGATGGTATCCGGCAGCCCGTTGCTCAAACCTGCCCTGAATAATCTGGATCTTCGAAGGCTCGCTGAAAATGCCACCCGGAAGCTCCTGGATTATTGCCGGCGCAGTGATTGGGCGGGTTATGATCCGTATGATGCTTTGAACAGCAAAGTCTTCGTGGTTCTGCCCTTCCTGAATTCCCGTCTGCCGCGGCTCGCCCTCACCCAGGCGTTGAAGAGAAGTCCCATCAACCTCCGGCGGCTGTTGCTGATTCGGAAGACCCAGAACCCGAAGGCGCTGGGGCTCTTTCTGTCGGCCTTTGTTAAGCTCTCAGGCTCCAACGTTGTGGACGTGGACACCCTAATCGAGTTGATGGTTGACCGGCTCATCGAACTTCGATCGCGAAACATCGCGTACTGGTGCTGGGGGTACAGCTTTCCATGGCAAACACGGAAATTGATTGTTCCGCGTGGCGGCCCCAATCTGGTCTGCACGGTATTTGCTGCGAACGCGCTTCTGGATGTGTATGAAAACTCCCAGGACGCCCGCTGCCTGGAAATGGCTTCGAGTGCTGCGGAATATATCCTTAACGAGCTCTACTGGAGGCGGGGAGCAACCGTCGCCGGTTTCAGCTACCCACGGGCTGATCTTAAGGTGCAGGTCTATAACGCCAACTTCCTTGCCTCGGCCCTACTGTGCAGGGTGTACCGGCATACGGGAGAGATGCGTTTTCTGGATCCCGCTCTTACCGCCGCCCGGTATTCGGCTGCAATGCAATTCTCCGATGGCTCCTGGACCTACGGTGAGTTGCCATCCCAGCAATGGATTGATAATTTTCATACCGGGTTCAACCTTTGCGCGCTCCGGTCCATCGGGCTTTATGCCGGAACCGGTGAGTTCGATGCCTGCCTCCGGCGCGGCCTTGATTATTATCGCTCTCATTTTTTGTGTGAGGATGGCGCGGTTAGATATTTTCACAACCGCACTTATCCCATTGACATTCATTGCGTGGCTCAGACGATCATCACGCTGGTGGAACTGGGGGATTGGGACCCTGCGTGCGCCACCGAGGCCCGCTCGGTCTTCCAATGGGCCATGAACCACATGTGGGATGACAGGGGCTTCTTTTATTACCGCCAGCTCCCTCACTCGACAAACCGCATTTCCTATATGCGATGGTCGCAGGCCTGGATGTTTCTGGCCATGGCCACTCTGCTGTCCCGGCGCTGTGAAGCCCTCACAATGCCCCAGCCGCTTCAGGCGACGGCTCCCGTAGAGGTTTAGTTATGGCGGATCTCCCCGCTTACGTCATCATCACTCCGGCGCGCAATGAGGCTGAGTTTATCGAGCTGACCTTGAAGTCGGTGGTGGCGCAGACCGTCAAGCCAATCAAATGGGTGATTGTCAGTGACGGCTCAACCGACGGCACGGACGAAATCGTCAGCGGGTACGCGGCCCAATATCCATGGATTGAGCTGGTGCGGATGCCTGAGCGCCGGGAGCGCCATTTTGCCGGAAAAGTTTACGCTTTCAACGCCGGTTACTCCCGTGTGAAGGAGCTGGATTACGCGGTGATTGTCAGCATGGACGCGGACATTTCTTTTGAAGGAGACTATTTCGCTTTCCTGCTGGCCAGGCTGGCCGCCGATTCAAGGCTGGGGATTGTAGGCACACGCTTCCGGGAAGGGGAATTGACATACGACTTTCGTTTCAGCAGCACTGACCATGTGTCCGGCGCATGCCAGATGTTTCATCGCCTGTGCTTCGAGTCCATCGGCGGGTATCAGCCATTGAAATCCGGCGGAATCGATGTGACAGCAGTACTGAGCGCTCGCGCGAAAGGATGGCAGACCAGGACATTCACAGAAAAATCCTGCGTCCACCACAGGAAGATGGGCACCGCCCAATACGCGGGATATCGGGCTCGACTTAACATCGGCCATAAGGACTATCTGCTCGGCAGCCACCCCGTGTGGGAGGTTTTCCGCTGCATTTATCAGATGCGGCAAAAGCCCTACGTGATTGGCGGAACTCTGATAGCGGCAGCTTATTTCTGGGACCTGCTGCGCGGCGTGGAGCGGTCCATGCCAGATGACCTCATTCAATTTCGCCAGAAAGATCAGATGAGCCGATTGAAAAGCTTCTTCTCGAGAGCTGTCCACGCTTCGCCCAGGTTGAGCAGCGGCCGCGAATGAAGCGAACTCTGCCAGGGATATCAATTCCTGAAACGCTCTACCGCCACCTTGAGAATACCTTGCCCGTTGGCGAAGCCAGCACGGAAGCAATCGAAGAAAATCGTTACTTGAATTCCTGAAGAGAGTGCACCCTAACCATGCGTGGAAATCACTCTGTGTCTGAATTCGTTGTTCCCATGGCCGACGATGGAGCCCGCGAGAAACCGGCCGCCGCAAATTCTGAAAGAATGCCTGCCGGCGTCCTCATCATCAACGCCGACGATTGGGGCCGCGATTTCCTGACCACGGACCGCACGCTGGATTGCCTCCTTCGAGGAACGGTCTCGTCCGTCAGCGCGATGGTGTTCATGCAGGATTCAGTGCGGTCAGCAGCGGTGGCCTGGGAGCGAGGGATCGACGCCGGACTCCATTTGAACCTGACATCGCCGTTCACGTCGCCTCGGTGTCCTTCTAGGCTTGCAGAACGCCAGAAAGACATTGCCGCCTACCTGCGCAGGAACCGCTTTGCGCCGGTGGTGTTCAACCCTCTGCTGGCCGGTTCCTTTGAATATGTAGTGCGGGCGCAGGTGGAGGAATATGGCCGGCTCTACGGAGCGCTGCCCGTGCGGATTGACGGCCATCATCACATGCACCTTTGCGCCAACGTCATTTGGGGAGGGCTGCTGCCTTCCGGAACCACGGTGCGGAGGAACTTCTCATTCGAACCCGGCGAGAAGGGCCTGTGGAATCGTCTTTACCGGCAGGCGGTGGATTGCATGCTGGCGCGCCGCCACCGGATGACCGACTACTTCCTCTCGCTGGCGCCCTTCGACCCGCTGGACCGCCTGCAGAAAGTCTTCTCTCTGGCCGAACGGCACGTGGTGGAGGTGGAGACGCACCCGGTAAACGCGCATGAGTATCGCTTCCTGGCGGGAGGCGAGATCTTCCGGCACACCCGAGAGCAGAGGATTGCGTCGCGGTACATGACCCGAGCGAACGGGGAGGCGAAGAGTTGTCAATCGAACGTGCAATAACCGTGAATTGTAAAATTTACGCGGTGTTCCAAAATTGGACATTTCTTAAATTTTCAAACAGGCTGTATTTTAATAAATAACGTGTTATCAATATGTTACAATTACACAAATTTTGCGTCCTGAAAATCCCATGCGCCCTCCAAAGGGGTGAGAAGGGGCTTGATGTAGCCTACTTAAGGCGGCTATAATAAGGCCGGCCGCGGGCCCCGCCGGTTTCACCTGAACCCGACAGCGCGCCCCCCTGATCGAAGATTTTCCCAATATCACGCAGGCGACTTCGCCAGATAAATTCACGTCAGCCAATGAACAGCACCACCGACCACATTTGCGTTTGCATTTGCACCTATCAGCGCCCGCGGCTTCTTCAGCGCCTGCTCGAGGGGCTTCGCGAGCAGTCCACGGACGGCAAGTTCACCTACTCTGTCGTGGTCGTGGATAACGACCGCTCGCGGACTGCCGAGCCGGTGGTGTCCGCTTTCGCACGCGCTTCTTCGATTCCCATTGGTTATTTCGTGGAGCCGCAGCAGAACATTGCGATGGCCAGAAACCGCGCCATTGCTAACGCCGACGGCAACTACGTGGCATTTATTGACGACGACGAGTTTCCCATCCAAAACTGGCTGCTGACTCTGTTCGAAGCCTGCCGGCGCTACGCTGCCGACGGCGCGCTCGGGCCTGTGCATCCGCACTTTGACGAAGAGCCGCCGCGGTGGGTCCGCTCCGGCAAGTTCTGGCAACGGCCCACCTACCCGACCGGCACCGTCATCGACGGAATGAAAGGCCGCACCGGCAATGTGTTGCTCAAAAGAGAAGTTTTTCAAGCCGGCACGGAGCCCTTTCGCCCGGAATTCCGCGCCGGAGAGGACCAGGACTTTTTCACCAGAATGATTGATCAAGGGCGCGTCTTCGTATGGTGTGACGAGGCGGTCGCGTATGAGGTGGTCCCCCCGATGCGCTGGAAGCGGTCCTTTATTCTAAAGCGGAGCATTTTCCTGGGAAGTTTCTCGACGCTTCATCAGAAGTTCGGGGCCTCCGAGGTGGTCAAGTCGATCATTGCCGTGCCTGTTTACACGGTCCTTCTGCCTTTCTCCGCCCTGGCGGGGCACCACAGGTTTATGACTTTCCTCTCGAAGCTGGCGTATCACTCAGCCCGCATCCTTGCCTGCCTGGGAATCGAGATTATTAAGACTCCGTACGTCACACAATAGCAATCCCGTCTGCCGGATGGGGCGGGCCGCCCGCCTGGCCGGGGTAACAGCCCGGTCTTCACCGATGAATAACTTCGAAGCAGGTTCGGAATGAGCTCTCTGGTTCCCACAGCAGCGTGCGCCTTGCTTATCCTGTTTCTGCTTTTCCTGCAGCGGGAACCGAAGGCTCGGACCTCCTGGGCGCTCTGGATTCCCACCCTCTGGGTGGTGTTCGCCATGTCGCGGCCGCTCACGGCGTGGCTCTACGCCGAACCGCTGGTCCCCACCGCCAGTCAATACGTTGAAGGCAGCCCTCTGGACCGGCTGGTACTGGGGGCGCTGATGCTGGGCGGCATTGTGGTGCTGCTCTGCCGGTACCGAAGGGCGGCCAGGTTCCTGCGGGCGAATTGGCCGGTCCTCCTGTTTTTCACTTTTTGCGCCGTAAGCGTTCTCTGGTCCGACTTTCCGGGAGTGGCGCTCAAGCGCTGGGTGCGGGCCTCAGGTGACCTGACGATGGTCATGATTATCCTGACGGAGAGGGAGAGCCTGGCGGCATTCAAACGCATTATCGTCCGGGCAGGGTTCCTCCTGGTCCCGTTGTCCATTCTGCTGATCGAGTTTTATCCCAGCCTTGGGCAGGTCTACTCGATCGAGGATGGAAGGATTGCGAATATCGGCGTGACTACCAACAAGAACACGCTGGGCTCGATCTGCATGATCATCGGTCTGGCATCCGTGTGGCGCATCATCGCTCTCTTCCGGGAAAATTCCCGCATAGGCCGCCAGTTGATCGCCCACGGGTCGATCCTGGCCATGTGCCTGTGGCTCCTGTACGTGGCCAATTCGTCAACTTCCAAAGCCTGCTTTCTGCTGGGATTGGGCATGATCCTCTTCCTGAACTTCGGGGGCAAAAAGCGGACTGTTCGGGCCCATCTGATCGTGGCAGCCGTCGCTTGCGTGGCGCTGTTCATTGTCGCCATGCCGGAAGCTTACGCTTCCATTGTGCACGCCCTGGGAAGAAAGCCAGATCTTACCGGGCGCACCGACCTCTGGAAAGCCATCCTCAGCGTGGACTTCAACCACTGGTTTGGCACCGGGTATATGAGCTTCTGGCTGGGAAGCAGGCTCCAGTATCTATGGGGGCTGTTCTACTTTTATCCCCAGGAAGCTCACAATGGCTACCTTGAAATCTACATCAATCTGGGGCGGATTGGGCTCGTTTTCATGGGCCTCCTGCTGGCCGCCGGCTACCGGAACGTGGTTGCGGCGTTTCGCAGCGACCCGGCAACAGGAGCTTTCCGGCTGGCGTTTTTTGTTGTGGCCCTGGTCTATAACTTTACAGAAGCTGCCTTCCGGATGAACGATCCCATCTGGATTTTCCTGCTTTTGACGGTATCGGCCATTCCTTCGATTCGCGCGCGGAAGGAGCATGCGTGGGTCGAAAGAGTCGATCCGAATGAGCTTGCAGAAGGCCCTGAGGGCGGGGATGCGTACGTTTACGAGGAGATCGCTTGAAGCCATTCGACGAAAGCGGCAGGTTTCAGACGATTGCGAATGGCGGGGCGGAGCTGCGCCGCCTTGCCGTCAAGGGCGCAGGGGTCACCGTGTTTTCACAAGGGGTGATGCTGGCCGTCCAGATTGCGGCCACCGTCGTTCTCGCCCGGCTCCTCATGCCCCACGATTTCGGGATCGTGGCCATGGTGTCCACCTTCAGCTTGCTGCTCACCAGCTTTCCGGGATTTACCGAGGCCGTGCTTCAGAAGGAGGACCTCACCCATTCGCTGGCCAGCAACCTCTTCTGGATCAGCGCTGCCGTGGGGGTTATCCTCACCGCGGCCTTTGCCGGAGCGGGATCGCTGCTGGCCTGGTTTTATGGCGACCCGCGCGTTGTGACCGTCGCCATAGCCCTGTCATTCCAGATCCTTTTCAATGGCATTTCGATTGTGCACCAGGGGCTTCTGCAGCGCGCCATGCGCTTTTCAGTGGTTTCGGTAAACGAGATCCTGGCGAGGGTGTTGTCAGTCACGGTGTCGATTGTGTGCGCCCTGGCGGGATGGGAATACTGGGCGCTGGTAGCGGGTATTCTGGTTTTTACCTTGAGCAGGACCGTGGGAGCGTGGTATCTCTGCCGGTGGATGCCCGGGCTGCCACGGCGCACAACCGGAACGGGTTCCCTGGCGCGATATGCCAGGAACGTCTATGGGCGTTACACCGTTGATTACCTCGCGCACAACATGGACAACGTCCTGGTGGGATGGCGGTTTGGCGCGGCGCCGCTGGGCTTTTACAAGAAGGCCTACGACCTGTTTGCCCTGCCGGCAAACCAGTTGGCAAGACCCCTCACCGCCGTTGCCGTATCGGCCCTGAGCCGCTTTAAAGATGATCCCGCCCGTTACAGGCGTTACCTCCTCAACGCTCTCGCGGTCACGGCCTTTGTTGGAATGGGGTTGGGCGCGGACCTCACCTTGACCGGCAAGGATGTCATTCGATTGCTGCTGGGGTCAAAGTGGGCGCCATCGGGCAGGATTTTTACCTTTCTGGGACTGGGGATCGGATTCATGTTTGTCCATGCCACGGTTGATTGGATCCACCTTTCGATTGGGACCACCGACCGCTATTTCCGCTGGGGGCTGGTGGAACTGAGCGTGACCGGCCTGCTGTTTATCCTGGCGCTTCCCTGGGGGCCGGAAGGGATCGCCATTGCCTGGACCGTATCGTACGCAATCCTGATCCTCCCTGCCTTCTGGTATGCGGGAAAGCCCATATGCCTGGGCGTCAGCCCGGTTATTTCGGTGGTTTGGAGATATATGCTCGCCGCGGCGATAGGGGGCTGGACGTCCCTGGTGGCGATTCGGCTGTTTCCGTCACTCGGCGGCCTGCCAGGCGTTCCCGGGGCCTTTGCCCGCATTGTGTCGGACTCATTATTGTTCGGGGTGCTGTATCTTGGCGCCGTCGTGCTGCTGCACGGAAGCTGGGCCCCGCTTTATCAGGTGGCAAAGCTTACGCGCGAAATGCTTCCCTCCGTCCGGCCTTTAAGACCAGCTCCTTCTGACGCCGCGGGGCCGGCTACGGTCCTTCCGGCCCAGGAGGAGCCGTCGCAGGGTATTCCGGCTGGAGTCGGAGGCCCCCTCGGCGAAGGCCTCTGACCGGCATGCCGGCGCTTATTTTCCGCCAGACCCTTTCATGGCCCCCGGCAATTCAATTATCATCCTCTGGCGCGCGGTTTTCAGTGGTGGTTGTTCGAGTTCAAATTGAATTACCAAGGTTGAAACGAAATGCGAATCTGTCATGTAGTAGGAGCACGCCCTAACTTTATGAAGGCAGCGCCGGTAATTCGGGCGCTGGCTGCCTATCCGGTGGAGCAGACGGTGGTCCACACCGGGCAGCACTACGACTTCAACATGTCGGAAGTGTTCTTCCAGCAACTGGGCATGCCGGCGCCCGACATCAACCTCCAGGTGGGTTCGGGGAGCCACGCACAGCAGACCGCGCAGATCATCTCGCGCTTCGAGCCTGTGCTGCTGGAAACGAAGCCGGACCTGGTGGTGGTCTACGGCGACGTGAATTCCACCGTCGCGGCGGCGCTGGTCTGCTCAAAATTGATGGTCCCCATCGCCCACGTCGAGGCCGGCCTGCGCTCCTTTGACCGCACCATGCCGGAAGAGATCAACCGGCTGCTCACCGACCAGTTGTGCGACCTGCTGTTCACGCCCTCGGAAGACGGCAACCACAACCTGGCGCGGGAAGGCGTCAGCTCTGAAAAAGTGTTCTTTGTGGGCAACGTGATGATCGACACCCTGACCCGCATGCTGCCCCGGGCCGACGATTACCTGCCGGACAACCTGCCCAGGAAATACGCCCTGGTGACGCTCCACCGCCCCTCGAACGTGGATGAGCTGGACTGGCTGGCGGTTTTGATCTCGAGCCTGGAAAAAACCAGCCGGGACCTCGCCTTCATTTTTCCCGTGCATCCCCGCACGCGGCAGAAGATGGCGGAGCTGGGCATCCACTCGAACGGGAACGGGCGCATCCGCTTCCTCGATCCGCTGCCTTACCTCGAGTTCCTGGCGCTGCAGAAGCGCGCCGCCGTGGTCATTACCGACTCGGGCGGCATCCAGGAAGAAACAACCTTCCTCGGCGTGCCCTGCCTCACGGTGCGGGAAAACACCGAGCGGCCGGTGACCGTCTCCATGGGGACCAACATCCTGGTGGGGAAGGACGCCCAGCGGCTGGCCAGCGAACTCGGCCGCGTCCTCGACCGGCCCGGAAAACAGGGCGGCATTCCTCCGCTCTGGGATGGCCACGCGGCGGAGCGGATTGCCGGCGTGATCATGCGCGACGAGTCGCGTATGGCCAGGCTTGAATCCCCGGATTTTGCCGAACTTTATGAAGGTCCCGGCCGGGAAGAAACGGACCGCCAAAACCCGTCATCTTGAACAGGATACGTTTCCTGACCTTAATCTGTTCCCCTGTCCAGTAGTGGATTTCCGCCCGCAGCCGATACTATCAATAAACCGGGAACGTCTGCGGCAAAACGGAATCGCGCGGATGCCCTGGCAACTACGAGACTGCAAAACAGAGGGATTATGAAACGTAAACTTGCTGTATTGCTTTTCACTGCCGTTTTTGGGTTTGTCGGGCAACTCGGCGCTCAGAGCGCCAGCGGGATTCTTGCACCGAACAGAATGGTTAACTGGAGCACCGCCGGCGTGCAGGGAGGCATTCAGAACCGCACCTCGATTTGCGCCACCCTGAGTCCCGGAGTCTCGGCATCGCAAATCACCAGCGCCATCGCCGCCTGCCCCAGCGGGCAGGTGGTCTATCTGAATGCAGGCACTTATAACCTGTCGTCGGGCGTCGTCTTCGATCGCAAGAGTAATGTAACGCTTCGCGGCGCAGGGCCGGACAAAACCCTGCTGGTCTTTTCGGGATCAGGGACCGGCGACCATCCCATCTCCAACATCCGTTTTGGGAGCACTTTTATCTCGCCCAGCAGTCCGCCCAACCTGACCTCGTGGAACGCCGCCGCCAAGGGCTCAACCCAGATCACGGTCGGGTCAACGTCCAATCTTTCGGTGGGAATGATAATCTTTCTTGATCAATTGGATTCGACCTCGGACGATGGCGCCCTGTATGTCTGTGCGAGCAGTTGCAGCACGGAAGGCGGCTATGCCACCAGACCCGGCCGCTCGCAGGTGCAGGCTACCAGGGTTACGGCAATCAATGGCACCACGCTCACCATTGACCCGCCTATCCTGACGGACAACTGGTCGAGCAGCAAGTCTCCCCAGGCCTGGTGGGACCCCAACCAGGTTTCGATGGATGGCATCGAAGACCTTTCGATCAACGGCCAGGCCACGCAATCGTCAGGGGTAGAAGTTAATATCGGGGCCAATAACGCGCAGGATTGCTGGGTCAAAAACGTCCGGTCGCTCTATGGCGGGAACCGCGATTCCATCTGGTTCAATCACGGTTTGCATAACGAAATCGTGGACAGTTATTTCTACGGGGGCAGCACTTACAGCACCGATTCCGCGGGGATTGAAGGGGCAAACGAAACGTTGGACCTCTATGTAAACAACATCTTTCAGCATATGGTCAATGCCGTCGAGGACGGCAATAACGAGGGCCTGGTAGTGGCCTACAACTATATGTACGATGAGTACGCAGCCCCAACCAGTTGGCTGCCGCCAGCCTTCTTCCTGCACTCCGGCGGTGTTCTTATGGAACTTTATGAGGGCAACACGGCCAACATGATCCAGGGGGACCGCGTGCACGGTTCACATGCGCTGGTTACGGTTTTTCGAAACCGGCTTTTTGGAAGAAACCTGGCGGACTCCAGCCGCACCGAAAACGGCACTCCCGTCGAGCTACAGAGTTACACGAGATACTTCAACATTATCGGGAACGTCCTCGGAAACCCTTCCACCCAGAAGTATTACCAGGACACAGAAAGCAGCAACAACAACAATCCGAACACATCGAACTATGTTTTGGGCTTCACAGGACAGGTCGGCGCCAGCGGTTCGAATGACGATCCGCTTGTCCAGAGCACGCTGTTGCGATGGGGAAACTACGACGTCGTGACCGGGGCCGTCCGATGGGACACTTCCGAAATCCCCAGCAGCTTGAGCCAGTACGCCAACTCCGTGCCAAGCCAAATCCTGCCTGCTTCTTTCTTCCTGTCTTCGCAACCGGGCTGGTGGTCGACGCCCTGGGGAACTCCCCCCTGGCCGGCCATCGGGCCGGACGTTACGGGCGGCAATGGCCCCGGAGGGCATTCCTACGATATCCCGGCGAAACTCTGCTACGCGAATACTTCCAAGGACAGTAGCGGGATCCTGAACTTTAACGCCAACAGTTGCTATACAAGTTCGCCGGCGCCTACGGCCCCTTCAGGTCTCGGAGCTGTGGCCCACTGAAGCCGGCAAAGTAGTAGATTCAAGGGGTCAGCCCATCCGGCGGCCGGCAGCGGGAAAGCATCTTATGCCGCCAGATGAGTTGGCCCCGGCACGTCCGGTAAATTTGCAAAGGTCTCCCCACAACGCGCCGTAACGGCTTGGGCTTTTGGCCCAGGCCCGGCCCGGCAATCAACCGAAAATAACTTGCCCTTAACAAAAGCCTGATCCAGAGGTCCGCGCCGGCGTCCGCCGGCAAGAATGATTGAAAGCCTGTTTTCACTGTATTCAGCCAACCATTACTAACTTTGAAAACATTAGAATTTTCTGAAATTACCAGTTGGAGCGAGCATGCGAAAATACATCAGATTTATCGACGGATTCAGGAGGTTCCACAAAGTGCGAATGCAGCCGCAGGAGGCTGCCGCGTTGGCGCGCACCTTCATCAAGAACCGGGTGGCGGCGCGGGAAGGGAATTTCCTGAACCTGGTCAGCAAGGGAATCTTTAATTATCCTCGCAGCCCGTACAGGAAGATGCTCGAGCCCCGGAAAATTACCCTGAATGACCTCAAGGCCTGGGTATCAAGAGACGGGCTGGAAGGGGCGCTGCGCACGCTCGAAAGCGAAGGCGTCTATTTCAACGTCGAGGAATTCAAGGGCAGGGTGCCCGTACGGCGCAACGGGGTGCATTTCCAGTGCCATGAAAAGATGTTTGACAACCCCTTCGTGTCGCAGGTCTATGAGGTGCGAAGCGGCGCAACACGCAGCGCCGGAACCAGGGTGCGGATTGATTTTGACTATCTTCACCAGCGCTCGCTCTATGACGCCTTGCTGCTCGATATCCACGGCTGCCTCACGGCGCCGGTGGCGAACTGGTTTCCGGTGTTTCCGGGAGCGCCGGGCATCAACTCCAGCCTGCGCTTTGCGCACATCGGGAACCCCGTGCGCCGGTGGTTTTCGCAGGTCGATGAGAAGGGCCTCAAGATCGGCTGGGAGAAGAAGTGGGGAAAGAAACTGATCTACGTGCTCAGCCGGATCTACGGCAACCCGCTGGCGCCCGCCGAGTATGCGGACCTGAATCAGGCGCAAAAAGTCGCGGGATGGGTGTCGCAGATGCTGGGCGAGCATCCCCGCTGCGTTGTTTACACCTTTGCCGCTTCCGCCGCGAGAATCTGCATGGCCGCCGCGGACGCCAACCTGAACATCAAGGGCGCAAAATTTCTGGTGACCGGCGAGCCGCTCACGCCGCAGAAGAGGCATGAAATTGAAGCCGCAGGCGCCTCCGCGGTGCCGGTTTACGGAATTTCGGAAGCCGGCGTGATTGCCGCCGGATGCAATCTGCCGCACGAGGCAAGCGATCACTGTCACTTGTACAAAGACACCACAGCCATCATTCCGCACCAATGCGACGTTCCCTACACCGACGCCACGGTGGAGTCGTATCTGTTTACCAACATTCTCTACGAGTCGCCCAAGATCCTGCTGAACGCGGACATGGGCGACTACGGCAACCTGGAGTCGGCCATCTGCAACTGCGGTTTCGGCGAGGTGGGGTTTGACACCGCGCTCAGCGGAATTCGCAGCTACGAGAAGCTCACCGGCGAAGGCGTAACGTTCGTTAACACGGACTTTGTCTGGATTATCGAAAGGAAGCTGCCGGAGATGTTTGGCGGGGCGAGCACCGACTATCAACTGGTTGAGGAAGAGGGCCGGAACGGAATACCCCACTTGCGTTTGCTGGTCAGCCCGCGCGTGGGAAAGATCGACGAAGCCAGAGTGGCGGAAACTTTTCTCAAGTACCTGAAAGGCGCCGAAGCCCAATCGTGGGGCGAGGCCGGGACCGTGATGTGGAGCCAGTCCGGGGCCATTCGAGTCACTCGCGAGATACCCATGGCAACGGCAAGCGGAAAAATTTTACCGTTTTATTTGTTAAAACCACAGAAAAACCCGATACGGGTTACACCGCACACAACAGGAGGGGCATATGGGATTTCCAGCGCGAAGAATGAGGAGACTTCGGCAGAACGAAACGTTTCGGCGATTGGTTCGTGAAACAACTCTCGCCGTCGACGATCTGCTGCAGCCGTTTTTTGTAGTACCGGGGCACGGCATCAAAGAGGAGATCAGCTCCCTGCCGGGGAACTATCACCTCTCGATCGATTGCCTGGTGGAAGAAGTCAAGGAAGCACAGGCCCTTGGCGTCCCCGCCATTCTGCTTTTCGGGGTTCCCGATGCGGGAGCCAAGAGCCTGGACGCTGCCGGGGCTTACTCGCCGCACGGCATCGTGCAGGAAGCTGTACGCGCCATCAAGCGCCACGTGCCGGGCATCCTGGTGACCACGGACGTGTGCCTGTGCGAATACACGCCGCACAGCCACTGCGGAATTCTGGAGAACGGCTACCTGGTGAATGACAAGAACCTCGAGCTGCTGGCCAAAACCGCCGTTTCCCACGCCGAAGCGGGCTCGGACATGGTGGCGCCGGCCGCCATGCTGGACGGCCAGATCGGGGCCATGCGCCAGGCGCTCGATGAGAATGGTTTCGAGAACCTGCCCATCATGGCCTATTCGGCAAAGTTTGCCTCCAAACTTTACGACCCCTTCTTCAAAGAGGGAACGCAATCCGCTCTGGCCCAGGGCGACAAGAAGACGCACCAGATGCCCTTCTACAATTCCAATGAGGCCATGCGGGAGATCGAACTGGATATCGAAGAAGGCGCGGACATCATCATGGTGAAGCCCGCACTCTTCTATCTCGATATTGTGTACCGCGCCAAGCAGCAGTTCCAGATGCCGATGGCGGTCTACAACGTGAGCGGCGAGTGCGCCATGATCGACGCTGCCGCGCGCCTGGGACGGCTGGACCGGAACCGGATCATGTTTGAGGCCCTGGCCTGCATGAAACGCGCCGGCGCGGACGTCATCATCACCTACGCCGCCATGCAGGTAGCGCAGTGCCTGAACGGCAGGCAGCTCTGCATCGCTGCTTAGGAACTATCCCCCATTAAACCAAACAGTCCGGCCGCCGGGCCCACCGGACGTCTTGCGGCGGGAATTTATCGACCGGATGATCATCTTCGAGGATCAGAAAGCGGGAGGCTTCTTCTGCCATGGAAATCGTTGTCATAGGATTGAATCACCGCACGGCCAGCGTCGAGTTGCGGGAGCGCCTGTCTTTCAGCAAGGAACAGGCGGGCGAGCTTTCGACGGAGATTCTGGCCCACGGCCTGGTGCATGAAGTTGTGGTTCTCTCCACCTGCAACCGGACGGAACTTTATGGCGTTCCCGACAGGTGGGCGGGGAACCGGACGGACCATCTGGAAAATTTCCTGATGTCCTATCACAATCTGCAGCCTGAAAATGTGAACGGGTCGTTTTACCGGCACGTTGACCGGGATGCAGTGCGGCACATCTATCGGGTTGCGTCCGGCCTGGACTCGATGATGCTGGGCGAGGCTGAAATCCTGGGCCAGGTCCGCACGGCTTACACCAACGCCTACAATCTTGGCTCGACGGGCCGGATCCTGAACCGGCTGTTTCAGTCCGCCATCGAAGTGGGCAAGCGGGTGCGGACCGATACTGGAATCGGCGTGCGCCCCATGTCGGTGGCCTTTGCCGGGGTGAAGCTTGCGGAGCAGCATCTGACTTCGCTCAAGGGCCGGCGAGGGTTGATTCTGGGGGCCGGAGTGACCAGCGAGCGGGTGCTGCGGCACCTGTGCGACCGCGGCATGCAGCAGATCCGCATTCTGAACCGCACCCCGGAACACGCCAATGTACTGGCATCCCGGTATGGCGGTGAAGTCCTGCCGTGGAAAGACCTTCAGAAGGCCCTGGCGTGGCCTGACCTGGTGGTGGCTTCTGTCGCCAGCTCGGAACCCGTGCTGACCAGGGCGATGGTTGAAAAGGTCACGGCGAGGCGGAAAAAGCGGACGTTGATGCTGATGGACCTGGGCGTGCCGCGCAACATCGCTCCCGACGTGGGAGAGCTGAAGAACGTCTACCTCTACAATATCGACGGCCTGAAAGAGATCGTTCTGCAGAACCTGAAGGCCCGGGAACAGGAAATTCCGCGAGCGGAAGCGATTGTTGAAGAACATATCCAGAACTTCACGCGCTGGCAAGCCGGAGTTTCCGCCTGCTCGATCCTCCGCGACCTTCGCGCCGGATCGCAGATGGACCGCGATACGTTTCTGCTGAAACACCTGGACGCCATGTCGCACTACTCTGACGAGGAACGCGCCTACGTGATGGAACTGCTGAAGAAATTTCTGAACGGCGTCACTTCCGAAAACGGCGGGGGCCCGCAAGATGAAGCTGATATGTGGAACAAGGTCAAGGCCCTGAGCGCGTTCTGCACTCATTTTGGCGACAGCCTGGGGAAAAATTAATGCCTTTGCCCGCCGCCATAAAAGCGTTTGAGCACACTGCCGCAGCAACTTCCGGAGCTTCCGCGCCTCTCCAGCACTCGCGTGAAGCCAGTTCGGGCCGGCCGATGGGCCTTCGAGCGTTCATTGATCTTCTGTCGCAGAGAGAGGGACTGAAATGCATCTCCCAGCCTGTCGACTGGAAATTCGAGCTCGGAGAAATCACCCGAAGCCATCGCGAGCCGCTTTTGTTCGAGAACATCAGGGACTATCCCGGGCAGCGCGTGTTCACCAACGGACTGAGCAACTTCTCATCCATCGCGCTGGCCCTGGGGCTGCAGCCTGAAATGGGCCGAAAGCGCGTGATCGAAGAAGTCAGGCGCAGGATTGAAACTCCTTTGAAGCCGGTATTGCTTGCCAGCGCCCCGGTGATGGAAAACGTCATTGAGGGGCCGGGCATCAACCTCCTGGATTTTCCCGTTCCCCAGTGGAGCAGGCATGACGTCGGGCGCTACATCGGTACCTGGCACGCCAACGTAACCCGCGACCCCGAGACTGGAAACAGGAACGTGGGCGTCTACCGGATGCAGCTTCTGGGGCCGAACCAGGCGACGGTGAGCACAACGCCGCGGAGCCACCTGGGCCGGCATTTCGCCAAAGCCGAAAAGATGGGCCAGCCGCTCGAAATGGCCGTGGTGATCGGGGCGCCCGAGCCGGTGGTGATGGCAGCCGGTTCCGGCTACCCGGCCGGCAGCGATGAATACGATCTGGCCGGCAGCCTCTGCGGCAGCGCGGTGCCGCTGGTCAGGTGCAAGACGGTGGACCTGGAAGTTCCGGCGGAATCGGAAATCGTGATTGAAGGGACCATCCGGCCGGGCGCGCGCGTGCACGACGGCCCTTACTTTGATTATGCGGGAGCGCCCACCGAAAATCCCGACGCGTATCTGTTTGACGTGAAGTGCGTGATGTTCCGCAACCATCCCATCTTTCGCGGAGCGGCGGTGGGCCACCCTGCCGCAGAAGACCAGCAACTTTTTGCCCTGCTGGCGGAATTCGGACTTTTTGATTTTCATAATTCGCGGCCCAGGCATCAGATTGAATCCCGTTTGATCAGGGGACGGCTCTTTCGCGCCTTTCAACTGATTGGCCGGATAAGCGTTCCGGAGTTCCTCCGTGAACGGTTGAGACGCCTGACCGCTGCCTGATGATCTCTCCTGTAGATCTCCAAAAGGAATTCGTCCTGCATTGAATACGGCATCTTACGCGGGATCTGGCCGTGCGTGGTCCCAATAGCGGGCTGGCTCCCGAGTATGCATCGGAAGAGTAGAGAAAACATGGTCCTGCCAACCATCGAGCCTGCAAGTCAGGCCGACACTCAAAATGTTGGAGGGCATCTTCATGGATTTGCTCTTTGTCCATGTGCCGAAGTTCAACAATCAATGCAGGCCGTTCAACCATTTTTCGTTCATCAATCTGCCACCTATGGGGCTGCTGGGCCTGGCGGATTTTTTGAGGAGAAACAACTGCTCCACCCGGGTTGTTCACCTGGGGGTGGAAAAATATAAGTATGGTGAAGTTGATCTCAACAGGATCGTCAGCGAGCATCAACCTTCCATGGTCGGTCTGGGATTGCACTGGCACTTCCAGGCATACGATGTGATCGAGACCGCGAGGAAGATCAAGAAAGACCATCCCGGCGTGGCAATCGTGCTGGGAGGGTTTACGGCCTCGGCCTTTGCCGAAGAAATTCTCCAAGCGTTCGACTGTGTGGATTTTGTTATCCGGGGAGATGCTGAAGTCCCCTTGCGGGAGCTGATTGCCCAGCATCGCGCGGGCAAAGCTTATCAGCGGGTGCCCAACCTCGTTTTTCGCGAGGGTCAGGCCGTTCGCGCCAACCCCGTGAGCTATGTGGGCGGTCCCGGGGTTCTGGATTCACTTTGCTATACCGATTTCACTCTGATGAAGGACTATCCTACCTTTGTCAATTGCTTTTCCAGATATATCCACCTCGAGGATATTTCAGAAAATTTGCAGCAACTGCTGATCGGGCAGGAGAAGATGTATCCGGTCTTTCTTGGCCGGGGATGCGTTTATAACTGTTCGTTCTGCGGCGGAGCCCAAATTGCGCAGAAGCACAACAATAATCGCTCGGAAATCTACTTGAGGCCCGTCAAAGCCGTGCTTGATTCGCTGAAGGACCTGGAGCGGTTCGGGTTCGAGTCCGCGGGGCTGGCCCTTGATCCGCCTCCTATTCCGGCGCGCGAGAAATTCTATTGCGAAGTGTTAAAAGGTATCCGGGATGAGAACATTTCTCTGAGCATTGAAGTTGAACGCTACCATCTGCCCTCGCTTGAATTCATCAGGCGTTTACGCGAGCTGCCCAGGTCAGATTCGTATGTTACTCTCAGCCCGGGCAGCCACAATGAGGAGATTCGCCGGAAGAACGGCCTGTATCGTTACAGCAATGCCGAGCTCGAGGAGTGCCTTGGCGTGATGGAGAAGGAGGGCGTCAATTCGCTGATCTGCTTCTCCGCCGGGCTGCCCTTCGAGCGGGAGTCTGACCTGAAAGCCATGGGCCGGTACCTCAGGCGACTGCAATGGAAGTTCAAGCGCGCACGGTGCCGGACTAGCATGATCGAAATCGAGCCTGAGAGCCCCATGAGCAGCAAAGCCCGGGAATTTGGCGTCATGCCGAAGCGTTCAACCTTTATGGATTACTACCGTTACCATGAACAGCCGGGCCGCAACCATTTCCTGGAAATGGGATACGAGCGAGTTGGCTGCCCCACCGAGGCCGAAACAAAGAAGTTGTTCTGCCGGCATCTCTGCACGCGCTTCAACCTCCGGTGGCTGCCTCCATTGGTCAGCAGAGGCCTTTGCAGCGCGGCAGCAGCCATGTGGAAGAGCGGAGGGTTTGGCGCCCTTGACAAACTGGCCGGCGTGCTTCCAGACTCCACCATTCGCGGCAACATGACTGCCCCGGCCCCAGCGCCCGCCCTGCGGCGGACGTAGAGCAGATTTTGACCTGTGACTCCACCGGTTTTCACAGCCGGCTGGCTGCGTCCCTGGAATCCCCCCAGTGCGCAGCCAGTTGAGCTTCTTCATCATCGTGACCAAGGACCTTAGGGAGAACAACATGGAAAGCAGAGTGCTGGGGAATTCCGAGTTCGTTAACGCAACCATTAGAAATGTAGCCCTGCCTGCAAACTACATGGACACCATTGCAAAGCGCTCTGACCAGGTGCTCATTGATCACTTTCAATGTCCCCCGGAATTTGTGCACGTGGGTGTGTGGGGTAATCCATCAGCGAGAGCAGGGTTTTTCAATTTTGGTCCCGGGGCGGTCTGCTATGGACGCTGTTCCGCCTTTGCCCCTTCCCTGAAACCGGAAGACCGGTCGAACGACGCGATGGACCATTTGAGGTACGGCGAGGACGGAATTGAGCTTCCGTTCAACCTCGCCGAGGCCGTCAATGCGCTGCGTCACGAAAAGTATCTGCGCAACGGAAACAGCGCCAACCGGAGCAGCATCCTGCAGCGGTCGGTGCGGGCGGCTTATTATGCCGTCCGGCCGGCGATGCCGGTCCCGGTACGCAAGCACCTGCAAAGGTATTCGCTTCGGGGCTGGGACAAGAAGGAGTTTCCGCGCTGGCCGGTGGAGACAGGTGTTGAATCCGCTCTTGAAACAGCGATGTGCCTGAACATGAAAGCAAAGGGCCTGGATGAAATCCCCTTCATCTGGTTCTGGCCGGATGGCGCGGAGGCCTGCGCGGTGATGACCCACGACGTCGAGTCGCCGGCGGGCAGAGACTTCTGCGACGTGCTGATGGACATCGATGATTCTTACGGCATCAAGTCTTCCTTCTGTGTCGTACCCGAAAGCCGCTACGAGGTCTCGATGGCTTACCTGGATAGCATTCGCCGGCGCGGCTTCGAAGTCAACGTCCATGACCTCAATCACGATGGCAACCTCTACAGGGATTACGAGGAATTCCGCCGGCGGGCGGTCGAGATTGAAGAGTATAGAAAGATCTTCGCCGCGCGGGGGTTCCGGGCCGGCGTTCTCTACCGGAATATCGACTGGTTCGGCCTTTTGCACTTTGAATATGACATGTCGGTCCCGAACGTTGCGCATCTCGACCCTCAACACGGCGGGTGCTGCACCACGTTCCCTTACTTCATCGGCGACCTGCTGGAAATTCCGGTGACCATGACCCAGGATTACTCGCTTTTCAACATCCTGCGCCATTACAGGCTGGACCTTTGGGAGATGCAGATTGACGCCATCCGCAGCAAGCACGGCGTGATGAACTTTATCGTCCATCCGGATTACATTCGCCATGAGCCGGAGCTGAAAGTTTACGAGAGGCTGCTGGCCCACCTTGCCCAGTTGCGCAAGAGCGCCGGCGTCTGGATTCCGCTGCCTGGCGAACTGAACCAATGGTGGCGCGAGCGAAGCCGGATGAAACTGGTCAGGAACGGCGCCGGGTGGGAAATTGAGGGAGACGGCAAGGTCCGTGCCAGAATTGCCTACGCACGCCTGGAAAACGATCAGTTGGCGTACTCGTTCTGAAAACTTAAAATTCCACTTGCCTGCGGCTGCGTGAGGTGGTTGCGCCGGCCGGCAGGCGTTGGCTTCACAACGTCTCCGGGCCCGCTTTCAAAAGCCGGCCCAGGGGATTCAGGGTCCCAGGATCGATCTACAATCTCTGTAAAATTTTGAATTTCAATTTCCGAACCATCGGTTCCACGGCCGGCCTGTAACGGTGAGTTCGCCGTTGCACGCCGCCGGAGTTCGGGTAGGGAACGACAGGAGGACGAATAACATGGTGTCTACAACGCTGTTGGCTAAGAGTCTTGATGAACGGAATGATGTCCTGACACGCTTCCAGGACCGGGTCCGGGAAAGAACGGCTCGGGTTGGAGTGGTGGGAATGGGATACGTGGGTCTGCCCATTGCGCTGCTGTTTGCCCAGAAGGGTTTCGAGACCACGGGCTTTGACATTGATCCCGCCAAAATCGAATCCCTGCGCCAGGGCAGCAGCTACATCAAACATATTCCAGACTCTGAGATCGCTCAGGGTATCCAGGCAACACGATTCCTGCCCACAACCGACTTCGCCCGATTGGGCGAGATGGATGCGGTGA
>DATEKC010000207.1:0-7953 GCA_035277665.1 Terriglobia bacterium | reverse complement strand
AACTCTTCTCCGTGTTCCCTCGATCCTCGCTTGTGCTCGTCCACTGCAGCTCCTTCCTGCTTCAGTGTGACACCTTTCCACTGTCTCAGTTTTGGGGTGCAGGACAGGTGTCCGCGTGAAGCGGAATGTCGCCAAATTTACTACTCGGTTAACCTCTCCAGCGCAAGGCCAATTGCTAATTGCCAATTGCCAGTTGCTATTTGCCATGTTGTCAAAGACCTTCACCGTTCGCCCTGGGGCGTGGCGATTTTGGTTGAAGCTAGCGGCTGGCAGCCGGCAGCTCTTGTCAAAATCGAACCAGAGTAGCACGTTTCCCGCAGCGAAACCATTGCGAAGAAGGTCAGTCAGCCCGCACGCCTGTCAAGTGTCTTCAAGGTCATTGGCCTTTGTTTTTTCTGGCTAAGTGCTAACGGCCAAGTGCCAAAGGCTGCTTTTCTGCTAATTGCCAATGGCTGGTTTCGGGGTGGAAGCCCCGGGTTTTATACCCGGGGTGAGCGGAGCGAATAAGCGAAAAGGAAAAATCAAAAATTCCTTCCTCACGCCGTGGCTCAATGGTTTGCTTGAGGGCCGCAGGCCCGAAACCCGGGGTCCCCGATGCGCCCGCTTGTTGGCGCGGCGGGGTGGGAATCCCTGAGCGAAGTCGAAGGGGCAGCCGAAGCCAGGCGCAGAAAAATTACGTCCAGATGTGCAGCGCGAGGCCGCAGGAGCCGTAAACGCCGCCTCGAAGGCAGGGCCTTTTTAAGCTGAAGATGGCTCTGCGAAACAACCCCAGCCATCATTGTGCCCTCCCCAATTGTCTGCGACTGATTGCAGCAAGTCCTCAAAATTTCTGATTCCATCATAGGTGGGAACCATGTGTTGAACCACAATCACATCCCAGGGGAAGCCTCCATCGGTTTCCCTGGCTTCCACGGAGACCGTATGACCCAGCGCGCGAAAGTGTTCTGCAAACTGCTCAGCCGAGTTCGCATCCGCAAAGACCACAGCGAAGTCGATATTCCGCGGCCTGGTCAAAATATCTCCGTCTGCTTCCAGGCGGCGAAGAGCATCTCCGTCAGCATCATTAGGATGAATCATCAGCTCGTCCTTCGTCACACAATCTTCTATCAGTTTTAGAGAGGTCGAGACGGCGATCTCGGCGATTCTCGACCAGGGCCGCAGGCCCGGCAGATCGGTAGCCCAGACCGTGAGGTCTGGGGATGCGATAAAAAAGGAGCAGAGCCCCGGCAGGGGCGGCACAAAAAATCGTCGTGCTTTTCAGCATTTCCCATCACGTGCGATCACGGGCGATTATCCCTTCAGCCTTGTCTTTCAATTTGGATTTTTTGGCAATTTTGGTATTTCTGGCAATTCTCGTTTGCTCCCTTTGCGTCCGTTGCGGTAAATGCCTTTAGGTTTTCCGATCACCCGATCACAAGATCACCCGATTTCGTTCCCTATCCGGGCTCACGACAGAGCGCAATCCCGCAGCTTTTATTCCCCACCCCTTGCCAAAACCGCGCGAAACGGTTGGCCACTCGTCGAATTCCCAACTTTTTCACACGTTCCTGTCCCCGGTTTTTCCCGCTCCACAGGGGGATTCCGTTTTCTCTTCTTGAAGTTGTAGATCCTGAAGTTCCAACAGAAACCCTTTCATGCCAAAAACAAAAAATTCCGTCAGATCAGGACAGGCTTTGTTCCGGAGGTGAGAAAGAGTTCTATGGTACTGCTCTTCGTTTTGGTAGTAATAATGCGAGAATGCGTAGTGTCCGTGGCCCTTATAGCCACGTTGGAAGAGAATGCCTGCTGAAGCCAGCCGGGCCACGCGCCCGTTACCATCTTCAAAGGGATGGATGGTAGCGATAAAGAAGTGGGCCAATAATGCATGAATAATCGGAGGCAAGTCGGCCCATTCCTTCTCGTTGATGAACCGAACGTACCGCGCCATCAGCCTGACTACCATGGAGGCAGGAGCGCCCCGGTAAAACCCCATCTCATCCGAGCCCGTCATCACCTGACGGCCTCGCTTCCTCATGCCGCCGGCGGCGTCCGATCGAATGCCCGCGTCCTCCGTCACCAATCGATGGATGCGGAGTATGTCTTCAAGGCACATTGGGCCACTCCCCTCTTGAAAGCGCTGCTTTACCCATTTGTGCGCCTCTCCGGCGTTGGCCATGACCAGGGCAAGCTTCCGAATCCGGAGTTCATTTTCGATTGGATCTTTGTGTAGGGTCATCGTCTGGCGCAGACTAGCTTCTGCTTCTGCAACGGACTTTTCGCGCCATTGTGGAGGAACAGTTTCCGATGATACAGCCGGCGCGCAGGCCTCAATCGCTGCGATGTAAGGCAGCAATATGGGAGCATCGAGCGTGAAATCGAATTCAAAATCAAGCCAATACGATGACATAGCCTCAATTGCTCATCATGGGCCAGAGCCCTGCATTAGCATAAGCTCTGGCCGCGCCAAACGAGTCGACGTGAACTTCCAGCCTGGATTCCGGCAAGCTAAAAATGCGGCTCCGGTCCGGTCCGGAGCCGCAGTGTGATGCTGTGCGCGTCGACGGGAAGAGCACAGCAGCGCCAAATGATGAACCGGATTACTTGGAAAGCTTCTCTGGTCCTGTTACCGGTTGTGTTTTTACGCCGCCGATCACTCCGCCAGCGGTCATTTTCTGGTCCTGCGATTCCAGGAACTTCATCAGGGCCGCCATGTCGTCATTGCCGATTGGCAGCCTGGGCATTTGCACTTGCTTGTATTTTTCAAACAAGGCGGTAGCGATTGGGTCTTTTTCGGCGAGCATCTTGTCCGGTTGCTGGATGAACCGAACCAGCCAGTCGTGATTGCGGGTTACCGTTACTCCCAACAGGTCCGGTCCAATCTTGTCGCCCAGCCCAATGGTGTGGCAGGCCGCACATTGCTTGGTAAAAAGGTATCTCCCCAAGTCCAGATGGAGTGGAGCGGATTCAGCATAATTCGTTTTCGGAGGCGCGCTAGAAGCGGTGGCAGCGTGCCTCCAGCTATCAATGAAGTTTCCGATCATGTTGGCGAGAAACCTGGGGTTATCACCCGCTGAATCGCGCACAAATTGACCGCTCGCTTCATTGGCGATCAGCAGATGAGGCGTGTGCCCGTCCTTGGTGAGATTAGGAGGCGACCACAAACCCAGTTTCCTGCTGATGAGATCAATATCGTCCTTTTTCCCTGTCAGGAAGGTCCAGCCGGGACCAGCATGGAATTTCTCAGCGTAAGCCTTGAGGACTTCCGGCGTATCGCGCTTGGGGTCGATGGTGATGGAGTAGAAAAAAACATCTTTCCCCATCCGGTCTCCGAGTAACTGCTGAACCTGGGCGAGGCGGGCCGTCTCCAGGGGACAGGAGTACTCGCAATGGGTATAAATCAGATTGATGGCTACAATCTTGCCTTTGAGCACATCATCATAAAAATGAACCGTCTTACCGTCCTGCGTGATTAACGGCAGGTCGGTAAAGTACTTTGCGCCGTAGTGATCTTCAGCTCCGGCGGGGCGAACATAACAAGCGATCCCGGCAGCAAACAATAATGCTGCTGAAACCGCCATTCTCAAACGATTTTTTCCTTGCATGACCCTGCTCCTTTGATGGCAACCCTGATTGCACAACGGGCGAGCCGCCCGCCGATGAGAGCGGCCCGCTTCTTGTGCTTTGTTGTGGCCCGCGCTGATACAGCAAGGCGAGGCCATTTCGACACCGTTTAGCAAGGCGTATTCTGGAATTCGTTTCCGTTGCACATGATGTCGTCAGGGTTTTCAAAGGTCACGCCCGTGGGCGAGGGGATCGGCGTGGGCAGCGGCCGCAGGAAAGGCGCGCCTCCATTGTCGATTTCCCAGCGCATCAACATGGCATTGTCCTCATGCATGGTGTTGTGACAGTGCTCCATGAACATGCCGCCCCAATCGCGGAACTGCATGGTGATGGTGACGCTCCCGCCTGGACGAAGCCGGTAAACATCCTTCCGGCCCTTCTCCGCGGTGAGAAGCGCGACAGTGTTGCCACGATCATCCGTCCTCTTGAGGATTTGCCCTTCCTCGAAGTGGATGTGAATTGGGTGGTCCCAACTGCTGCGACCATTCACAAGCGTCCAGGTTTCGCGGGTGCCGAAGCTAGGCGCGGAAGTAACGCGGCCGAAATCTGCTGCAAGAGCATTTCTCTGACCGTCAGCAGCGATGCCCCATTCTGGACTCTGGCCGCCTGCTCCGGTGGCGAAGGTGGTTACCGGGTCGTTGGTATCAACGTCCGGATTATCGTCGAATACAAAGGTCCGTGTTTTGGCAACCGGAATCTGCGACAGATCCGGGTTAGGAATAAGAGTTTGATTCGCCGTCAAGCTGACATCTCGGCTGACATCCGGTTGTGCCGGGTTCCTTACAATGCGGAACTCCAGGAACTTGCCTACACCGGGATCGCATTGCGGCGTGGCGAGCGCCTGAGACAATGTGAGATCTGCGTCGGGTTCCTTCCCGTCTTTGTGCTCGGCAAGGTTCACCAGCCACAGCTTGTCGTTCAGGTTGAAGTTGGCGAAGTCGATGATGATGTCATAGCGCTCGGCGATGCCCATTTCATCAGTTTGCGTCAGCGGCGCTACGGTCGGCAGCAGGTTGCCGTCGTTGGCAATCTGCCAGAACGTCCGCGCATTGCCGGATGCATCCGCCAGCGCGATCTTGAAGAAGCGCGAGACGCTGGCATTGAGCATACGGAACCGATAACGGCGGCGCTCCACCTCAAAATAGGGCTTGTACGCCAGGTTCACCGTCATCACGTCGCCCAGGAACCCGTCAAAATCAAAGATGTCCATGAAAAGCTGGCCGCTGGCATCGAATGCTTTGTCGGCAAGCATGAGGTTTACGTCATAGTCCAGGTTGCCCCAGCCCTTTCCATTGGAGGAGCCGCTGGCCAACCGCAGATTCACTCCGTCATTCACAGTTTCGTCACCACGATCGAGAGAACTGTAAATGTTGTTCATGGCAGCCATGCCCTTGTAAACATTCTGGGCGGTGAAGCTGAACATGTGATCGTGAAACCAGTGCGTGCTCATGGTTTCATGCCAGTCACCGGGGACCTTGTTGATACCGCCTGCATCATTGGGAGCGCCCGCCCGAGCATCGGTTGCGCCAGTGTTGATGGTGGTAAATCCGGCCAAGACCCACGGCCAGTGGTAATCGTAAAACTGGTTGGGGAAGAAATATGCGCCAGTGAAGCCGTCATTTTCCGCTCCGTGGTGCGCGTTGTGCTCATGCGTGGTGATTGTGTTCCGTCCGAAGCCGTTGTTCTGGCTGACGTTGACCGGAAGACGGTTATGGTTGCGGAACAGGACCGGCTCGCCGTAGCGAACCTGGGCCAGTTTGGGTGGGATGGTCCCGTTGAAGGTCCACACGGAGTTGGGCGACTGTACCGGGAATCTTGTATCGAAGCTGAAAGTCAGCGGAATGGACTGGCTTGGATTGATGCCCGAGTTCAGGGTTGATGCAACACCGGGATTGTAAGTGGTGTTAGCTGTGGCCTGCGCAATCGAGACCTCCATCGCTATCTGGGGCGGGAACGTCGCGAATGCCTGGTGGGCCCAGATTGCTCCAGGAGGGCGGCCTTCAATGGGGCCGGTTGTTCCAGCGGGAAACCCAAACCCGGCATCCAGCACTTGCGGCGTGGTGTTCGCCTGTGCCGTGGGCGCTGGATTCAATGTTGATACTGCGTTGCGCGGGATTAGATCAAAGCGGGGCATGGGCTGCGAAAATGCCGGAACGCTAAAGGTGGGGCTGGGGTTCATCCCCGTGGGAACCGAAAATCCAAAACAACCTGATGAACGCGTTCCGCTGGTGAAGCTGCTGGTTTGAGCATGCACGGGCTTTACGAACGGGCTCAAGCCACCGATGGGAGCCAGCATCCCCGCGCTGGTGAAAAGACCCATCCTGACCAGGTCGCGTCTTGTGATCTTGCCGTGGGACAACTCTCGAACGATTTCCTGCCGGTTCTTGCGGGCGTTCTCAGCGTCGCGGAGGCGCCTCTTGTCGGATTTTTCGTTTAACCAAAACCAGTCATTACCGTCGTTGTTACGACCCATAGGGTGTTTCCTCCTGAATTCCTTCTCCTGAGATCCGGGGACAACTGTGGGTGTGCAAATCAGCCTGACGAGGCTGATGGTTGGGGCGTTTCAGTCTGGCTGCTCATTGGGACCGGGGAAGGTGATGAGGAGTTGTGAGCGAGCAAGGCGTGCAAGGGTCACGCCATCTTTTCATCTTCATGCTCCGAGGCTGCCAACGTGCGGGTTAGAGGGTTGCTGAGGTACCAGTGCATCTTCCGTCGTGGCACTGGCAAGGGCGATTCCGGAAGCAGCAACTTTCAATGCGCGTCGAATGGTAGCCCTGGCATCTTTTCAAGTCAATGAAAATATAAGAAATTTCTAACCTTAGCTAAAGAGTGGTAAGAGCATCGAAAGCTAAAGAGTGGTAAGAGCATCGAACGCCGTTCCACCCCTGGACGACCGGGGGAGCCCCTTTTTGTGAGGCGCTTGACACGTGAGCGAGGGCTGGCCTTCTTCGCAATTGATTCGCTGCTTAGAATCGTGTACTCTGCCCGGGTTGAGCCAGCGTGGAATTTGCTGGTGGGTTTTCCCGGGCCGAGCTGATGCCTCGGCTGTAGGGGCGCGCGCCTAAAAAATGAACCGACTTTAAAAGATAACCAACCGCTTTACTGTTCGTTTCTTGCTGCGGACGTCCAAGTGTCTTTCGTGTGCTCCATGCCTTGTCCCCAACCGATTTCCAAGCGCCTAGGCGCGACACAGGTCAGCCCACCCTAAAGGCGAGCGAGCAGTAGCGAGTCAAGCCGCAAGGGTGGGAAAGCAATCAATAAAAGCCCTTCCTCACGCCGTGGCCCGCGCGCAGCGAAGCGAAGCGCGCACAATTATCTCTATTGACACTCAATAATCTATCTGAGACTATGATCTCAGAATGCTAAAGCTTTCGACGCCACAAGTCGCCAAGAAGCTGGGCTTGAGCAAAGCGAGCCTGAGCCGCTACATCCTTATGGGAAAGGTTCCCGCCCCACCTGAAACTATGGCTGGCGGCATTCGTTTGCGCCTTTGGAGCGAGCGCGACATTCAACGCCTGAAAGAATCCTTGCCTAAGATCGCCAACGGCAGGAAGACTCGTTATAAGAAACTGAGGAAACAACAAAAGGCACAGTCGAAGCCGGCTGTGCCTCACAAGAAACGATCATCGAAAAAACCAAAACCGGCTTCTGGCTAATTGCCTAAACCAGACGGGCAGCGCCCGGTGTATCTAGCACCGAACGCGCCCTAACCGCAGTTTACCTGCCCGTAGGAGCAGGCAAACGATGGCTGTATTCAAGAATAGCAAACAGCACTCGGCAGTCAGCATTCAGCAAAACCAACCCCAACCACCCCACACGCCCAACCGCACTTCCTCTGCGCTCTCCGCGTTCTCTGCGACGAAATTTTGGAGGCCGCTATGAGTGAGAACACGCGCCATCCGCTGGCCACCAAGGTCCATCTCTACCGGACGCTTTACCGCCTCAATCGCGGCTTTGACATGACCCTGACCGCGCTGAAGCACCTCCAGGAGCTGGGCGTCCACCGCCATGACGACCTCAGCGAGCACGAAGTGAGCGTGGAACTGGCCCGCTGTGAAGTGAATGAAGAGCTCACCAGCGTGCTCGAGAGCTATGAAGAAGATGACTCGGCCTACTGGAGTGGCCGTCGCGGCGAATTGGAAAAGCAGCGCGCTGACCCGGACGACGTCTTCTTTGAGGCCCGCGACCGCAAGCAGGAAATCAAAGAAAAGATCAAAGAACTTCAGGACGGACTCGCCCGTCAGCACCCCCGGCGAAAGCGGGCCAAAAAACCTAAGCGAACCAGAAAAAAGCAAGCTGCCTGATTCAACACGCCTGACACAAACACGCCTGACGCAAAAGCAAAAGGGCCAT